>JBEKXR010000423.1:0-3893 GCA_049511935.1 Spirochaetia bacterium
CGGGAAGAATTTCGGCACGTGAGCGCCGAGAGTCAATGGAGTGCGAACCCGGGCACGACGCGCTCGATCAGGTCCACTTCGTGGCGCCGCCGGGCAGGATCGGTCGAGAGGGAGGCGGCGACAAGGCATTTGCGGCCCATGAACACGCGCGGGTCTTTCTGCAAATCGGCGGACCTGTTCCACCGGTTTCCGGAAGATCCTTTCGACGCAGGCGGAAGTGACCTCGACGTCCTTTCGGAAGGCGTCGAGATTCTCCAGGTGCGCAAGGGCGATGGCGGCAAGGGTCATCGACGAGAAGGAACTGGTCATGACCAGGGAGCGGTCGCCTCCCCATTCCCCCGTATGCGTGCGGAGTCCAGGAAATCGGCAAGTCCGGCCTCCTTCTTCTGGATGAGCCGAATGGTCTCACGCCAGGCATCCGGCTGCTGCCGGATTTCGCGCGGCGTATCCTCGACACCCCGCGCGCGCTTCTCCTCTGGGGAGATGTCGAGGAGCTGCTGGAGCATGTCCATGAGAACCCTCCATCGCACATCCTACCAGAAGGCGGAGGCGTTGGCTTGCCACGCGCGCGCGCAGATTCTATCCTCGGTCCACCTATGAAACGAAGAAATCACGCAGCGCTTCTCGCCCGCCTCGCCGCGGAGTACGAGCTGCACGCACCCCGGTCCGCCGCGATCCAGCGCGATGCCTTGAGACACCTCGTCGACGGGGGAAGCCACACGATCCGCCTGCTGCAGCCGTTTCCCCCGCGCATCACTTCAGCCCAGGGCGCGTACGTGACCGATGAGGACGGCCATCGGATCCTCGACTTCTGGCAGGGACACTACGCGAACATCCTCGGGCACAACCCACCTGTCGTCACGGAGGTCCTGGCGCGCGCCTTCGGCTCTGGAACCGGCCTTCAGACTGGCTTCACAGACTCCCTGCAAGTGCGGACCGCGGACCTTCTCTGTTCCCGCACCGGCGCAGAGCGGGTCCGCTTTACCTCCAGCGGGTCCCTCGCCACGATGTACGCGACATTCCTCTCGCGAGGCTTCACGGGCCGGGAGACGGTCATGAAGGTCGGGGGAGGCTGGCACGGCGCACAGCCGTGGGGCCTGGTCGGCGTCGATTTCCACGCGGAAAGCGCGCACAGCTTCGAGCAGCAGGAGAGCAAGGGCCTCCCGCACGCGGTGGCCGAGCAGGTGATCGTGACACGCTTCAACGACGTGGCGATGCTGGAAAAGCTGTTCGCCGAAAATGGCGCCCGCATCGCCTGCTTCATTTTCGAGCCCTTCCTCGGCTCGGGCGGATTCCTGCCGGCGACCAGGGAGTTCCTCCACGCCGCTCGTGAGCTCTCGACGAAACACGGCGCGCTCCTGGTGTTCGACGAGGTGATCTCGGGCTTCCGATTCTGCGCGGGCAGCATCGCACGCCGCTTCGGCGTGCAGCCAGATCTTGCCACCTACGCGAAGATCATGGGCGGGGGCATGCCCGTGGCGGCAGTGGCAGGAAGAGCGGACGTCATGAAATTCGCCGGGCGGGGAGGAGGCGTGAAATTCTCGGGCGGCACCTACTCCTGCCATCCTGCATCGATGCTGGCATCCTGCACGATGATGGAGCACCTCGTTGCGCATGAGGCTTCGGTGTATCCCATGATCACAGACCTTGCGGCAAAGGCTCGACAGACTGTCGAATCGGCGTTCCAGGCGGAAGGAATCACCGCGCGTTGTTCGGGCAGGAACAGTAATGCCATTCCCGCAAGCTCCATGGCCTGTGTTCACTTTCCCCATGATCCCGCGACCCCCTGCGATTCCCCCGACCAGACACGCAATCCCGACGTTTGCGACGTGGAGCTCTCAGACTCGGTCCTGCAGCTCGCCCTGCTGCTGGAAGATGTATTCGTCATGCATGGGCTCGGTGCCGTGAGCGCGGCGCACACTGAGGAGGACATCATACGGCTGGGAGAGGCGTGCGGGAAAGCGGCGACACGCATCCGGCCATTTCTTTAGGTCGCAGGGCAAGGTGCAGCCCTTCCCCTCGCGAACAGGTGGTCGCTGATGAACTCGCCGCCGTTATCAGAATCAACGCCTCGCATGGGGAAGGGCAAGCGCGTACGTATGAGGCGTAGTGCTTCCAGGGCCCACCGGCGTGCTTTGTTGCGTACTGCCCGCATTTCCATCCACCCCGTGGCCGCATCGGTGGCGTCCAGAGTCAGGGCAAAGTCTCCATGCGGGTTGCCGGCCTCATGACCCACCATGTCGATCTCCAGAAATCCCGCCGTCTTCTCGTCCCACTGGCTTAATGTACGGATAGGGATCTGGTGCTTCAGCAGGGTTCCCGGCCTGGTCAGGCTGCGCCCCTTCAGCCTCAGCTTCTTCTTCTCCCCTGCCAGGAGGCGGTCGATGGTGGCCGGGCTGATGCGTGACAGTTACTTCCTCACCGCCGTCACTGCTCGCCGTTGCCTCATCGTCAGCTCCCTCACTGCGCCCCCCTTGCAGCTGTTGAGACTGCCAAAGAGGACGGAATCGGCGAATCAGTTCGGATAGATTTTCAAATGGATTTTTGATGAGTCAATGCGCAATCTGGACGGCGAACTGGGAAAATGCTACTCTTCCGGGACGGACGTCTACGTGGCAGGCTGGGTGAATACGGGCAATCAATCGGCCTGCTACTGGAAGAATGGCACGAGGACCGATCTGTACACATCGAATGATTCGAGCGCAAGCGCCGTGTTCGCCGCGATCTGAGCTGAAAAAAAGGCGTGCGGAGGCTACAATACGTACAATACGATAGAGGACAGATATTGAAGGACAAATGAAGACAAGGTTGGAAAATTGAAGACTAAGAAACTTGTAACACGGATTTTGCCCGCCGTGGCTTTTGCGTGCGCACTTGTTGCTTGCTCGAACCCCAGCTCCAGCTCCGCTCCGGTGCCGGTTGTCTACGTGGCGGGCTACTATAACAGTGCATATGGTGTAGCCTGCTACTGGAAGAACGGCGCATCAGGGGAGCAGGATCTCTTTAACACAGCAAACGCAAACGCCACCGCGGTATTCGTTTCCGGCAGCGATGTCTATGTGGCCGGCTATTATTCGAACGGCACCCATACTGTGGCAGCCTACTGGAAGAATGGCGGCGCCCCGATCAACATGTCCGACGGTACAACTGACGCTCAGGCCAACGGCATTTATGTCTCCGGCAGTGATGTCTATGTGGCCGGCTATTACACGAACGTCAGTGGCAAAACTGTGGCCGCCTACTGGAAGAATGGTGGCCTCCCGATCGACTTGTACAACAGTGCCAGCTTTAGCGCTCAGGCAACGGGTATTGTCGTGTCCGGCACTGATGTCTATGTGTCGGGATACAACGCTAGTGGCCCCTGGAATATCGCTTGCTACTGGAAGGGCCCCCCAGTAATAGTAGAGACCGATCTGAACCCTGCCAACGAGTCGAAGGCTCTTGCCATTGCCGTATCTGGTACGGACGTCTACGTTGCCGGCTACTACGCAACGTTAAACGCCGGCTACTGGAAGAATAATTCCGGCGGTCTTGTGAGTCTCAGCTCCTTAGCCTTTGCCACGGGCATTGCGGTGGCGGGGAGTGACATCTACACGGCAGGTTACTACAAGAATACCTCCAACAACATATCGGCCTGCTACTGGAAGAATACTGCTCAGAACGACCTGTACAGTGATTTAATCGGCACGAACACAGCCCATGCCAACGGTATCTTTATCTCCGGGGCGGACGTCTACGTGGCCGGCTGGGTGAATGCGGGCATTCAATCGGCCTGCTACTGGAAGAACGGCACGAGGACCGACCTGTATACATCGAACATATCGAGTGGGAACGCCGTGTTCTTTGCAAATTGAGCTGAAAAACAGGCTTTTTCAGTGTCTCCCAATATGGAA
>JBEKXR010000424.1:0-3892 GCA_049511935.1 Spirochaetia bacterium
CACCTCTGAAATCCGTTCTCCATCAATCAGGATGTCCGCGCTCTTCGTCTCCTTCGACGTGACCACCTTGCCATTTCGAATCAACGTGCGTGCCATACGGCTCTTACTCCTGTCCCGGCCGCGCGTAGACGCGCCCGGATGATCTCTGCTCCCAGCTTTCCTTCGGCTTCCCTGTCTCGACCTCCACCATTGTGATGCAGCTTTCGACCGGGCAGACCAGCGAGCAGAGGTTGCACCCCACGCACTCCTCTTCGTCGACTTGCGGGACACGTGGGCCATGCCCGTCTTTCCCGCTGGCGAAATCAAGCTTCGCGATGGGCGTCACACTGATGCTCGCCCTGCTTCGAGCTTGTCGGGCTGCCGGTGCTTCCCGCGAGCCTTCGTGATGGATGCACTGGTGGGCGCCGTCCCAGCAGGCGACGTAGCAGAGGTCGCAGCCGATGCACTTGGACGGGTCGATGCGCGCGACGATCCTGTAGTTCAGGTCGAGATGCTTCCACTCGGTCATCCGCGGGAGCGTGAGGCCGCGGAAATCATCGATGGAGGCGTAGCCCTTGTCGTCCATCCAGTTGGAAAGACCGTCGATCATGTCCTCCACGATTCGATACCCGTAGTGCATGACCGCGGTGCAGACCTGGACCGTTCCGCAGCCCACCAGGATGAACTCCGCAGCATCGTGCCAGCTCTGGATGCCGCCGATGCCGGACACCGGCAGCCGCACGTCGGGGTCCGATGCGATCTGCTCGACGAGATGCAGGGCGATCGGCTTCACCGCCGGACCACAGTAGCCGCCGTGCGCGGACATGCCGCCCACGTTCGGCCGGGGAGTCAGCGTGTCCAGGTCGATGCCGGTGATCGAATTGATGGTATTGATCGCGGAGAGGGCGTCGGCCCCGCCCTTGCGCGCGGCGCGCGCGATGACCCTGATGTCGGTCACGTTCGGAGTGAGCTTCACCATCACCGGAGTCCGCGCGGCCTCCTTGGCCCACTCGGTAATCGTGCAGGAGTACTCCGGCACCTGGCCGACCGCGGAGCCCATCCCGCGCTCGCTCATCCCGTGCGGGCAGCCGAAGTTCAGCTCCAGGCCGTCCGCTCCCGCGTCCTCGGCGCGCTTGACGATGTCGTGCCAGACCTCCCGCTTGGACTCCACCATCAGCGAGGCAATGACTGTGTGCTTCGGGTAGCGCTTTTTCACCTCGGCGATCTCTCGCACGTTATCCTCGATGGACCGGTCGGAGATCAGCTCGATGTGGTTCAGCCCCATCATGCGCTGGCCGGTCCAGTCCACCGATGAGTAGCGTGACGCGGTATTCACCACCGGCTCCCCGATCGTCTTCCACACCGCCCCACCCCACCCGGCGTCGAAGGCACGCATGATCTGCTCGCCCGTGTTCGTGGGCGGCGCGGAGGCGAGCCAGAACGGATTGGGAGTGAGAATGCCCATGAAACGCGTGGACAGCTCTGCCACTGGAGGCCCCCTTTGCCTACCCTTCGAATTGCGCCGCAATGGCCAACGCAGCCCTCTTCCCGTCCGCCACCGCGTCCACGACCTCGCGTCCGCCATTCACGCAGTCGCCTCCCGCAAAGTAGCGCGCGTTGGAGGTGCGGCCCGTGGCCCGGTCCACCTTGATGGAGCCGTCGGTGAGATCGATGCCGCGGCTGCTCTTCAACAATTTGACGAACTTCGTCTGCCCCAGTGCAGGGATCGCCATGTCGCACATGAAGTTGAAATCAGATCCGTGCACGGGCTCGGCGTTGCGCCTCCCGCTCTCATCCTGGGGACCGAGCCTGGTCTGGGCGAACTTCACACCGGCGAGCCTTCCCTTGCCCTCGATGATCGACACCGGCTGGACGTGCCAATGGAAGACCACGCCTTCCGATTTGGCGTGTTCGTACTCGTTGGCGAAGGCGGGCATCTCGTTCTCCGTTCGGCGATAGAAGATGTGCACTTCCTCGGCGCCCAGCCTGCGCGCGGCATTCGCTGCATCGATGGCCGTGTTTCCTCCCCCGATCACCGCAACGCACCTGCCCACGGGAAAGTCTTTTTCGGTCTTGTAGCGCTCAATGAAATGAAGCGCATCGATGACGCCCGGCAGATCTTCGCCCGGGATTCCGATGCGATGCATTGCCCCGAGACCCATTCCCAGGAAGATCACGGAGAAGGTGCGCTCCAGCTCATCCAGGGAAACGTCGGACCCGACGTCCGCGCAGTGAAACTCGACGCCCATGCCCCGGATCATCTCCACCTCGCGAAGACTGTCGGAGGGCCTGAGCTTGTATTCCGCGATCCCATACGTGGTGAGACCACCCGGAAGAGGCCGATTGTCGAAAACCCTCACGGCAAAGCCCCTGCGGCGCAGTTCCGCCGCGCAGGCGAGGGACGCCGGCCCTCCCCCGATGCAGGCGATCTTCTCTGCGTGCGTGAGGGGCGCGGGACCGGGGCGCGAATCTCCACCAGCCCCCGCATGCGCGTAGAAGTCCTCCATTGCATACCGTTGCAGGCGGCCAATCTCGATCGGCTTCTTGTTGAAGGTGTGCATGACGCACGCGCCTTCGCACAGCACATCCACGGGGCAGGCGCGCGAACAGCTCATGCCCAGGACATTCGCTTCCAGGATGACCCGGGCGGAGCCTCTCACGTTGCCGCTGGCGATCCGCTTGATGAATCCGGGTACGTCGATGTGCGTGGGACAGGCGGACATGCAGGGCGCGTCGAAACAGTTCAGGCACCTGTTGGCCTCTGTCACCGCCGAACGCGCGTCCAGCGCAGGATGAAGGTCAGGGAAGAGCTCGAGGTTTTTCTGGAGTGGCAGCCCTGGCTCGCTCATCGCGTCCTCGCTGGCCTAGAATAATAATCCTCGCCCGGATGATTGCAAAGTGATTCTTCGTGCTCTTCAATCGATGACCTGGAAACCTTGCTCTGCAAAGTGATCGTCAAAACAGAACACCCGATCGATCCCCTGGCGGCGCATGACTTCGAAGCTCACGCAATCGACAAGGCTGAGCGCGCGGCGCGACGAAACGAGCAGCGCATGGTGAGCGGAGCGATGCGTGCCCTCATCTGCCCATGTGACGGCGAGGATGGGCATCACGTCCGCCGTGAACGTGCGCAATCCATCCATTCCGATTCGACTGTGCAGGAGTGCAATAGTTTCGACAAGCACGTAATTCGTCGTGTGAAGAGTGTCGCGGCCGTCAAGGAGACGCTCCCACGCGTTTCTCGCAGCCTCGTGCCTCTCATCATCCCCGTCGATGACCGCGTAGAACGCCGAAGTGTCGACGAATGCGGTCACCTCGAGAAGCCCTCCTCGAGATACTCGTCGTGACGTCGGGAGACGTCATGTTGACCTGAGCGATGCTTTCCTGAAGCCTCCCGGGCTTTTCGATAGACTTCGTCGGGTGATCTCTCAACACTGGATGAGAGAATCGTCTCCACGCCCTGCCTGATGAGCTCGGCCATGGAGACGCCACGGTTTGCGGCAACGGCCCTCAGACGGGCGGATTGTTCCTCTGTCAACTGTATTTGTGTGCGTACCATGATTACATCTTCGTCATCATGATGGCACATTTCGCTTATGCCGTCAATAATGAGCTTGCCGCCGCGCTCCCGATCGGCCAAGAATCCCGTGGGGGGGTACGTTCCCCCGGTCATTTAGGCTCTGAAGCTGGCCCAGGTCGAGCACAATCCCAAGAACAATCGAATGAAGGCTCTATAGACGCGGCACCACGGGGGGTTGACACTCCCGCCCTTGGTTTGTATCTTAGTGACAGCATCAGCGCACGGCGTTACAGTGCCTGAACAGCCAACAGAGTGTAAAGGGCCTTTCAAGTCCTCGCGGCGGCCTCACCGGCGATTCCACCGAACTCCACTCCAACCTGCCGGATAGATAGA
>JBEKXR010000425.1:0-3869 GCA_049511935.1 Spirochaetia bacterium
GAGACCCTTCGTCAGCTCCAGGAACCTTCCTATCCTTGCCACACTCGGATTGTTCATCGTCATGTTCGGAGCGGGCTCGATCGCATTCCCCGGCTTCTTTTCGGTTCAGAACTTTCTCAACCTATTCATCGACAACGCGTATCTCCTGATCCTTGCCGTAGGGATGACCTTTGTCATCATATCGGGAGGCATCGACCTGTCCGTCGGTTCCATGCTCGCGCTGTCGGGGATGGTTTCGGCGAGCCTTTTGGAGAAGGCTCACATGAGCCCCCTCTTCGTGATACCGATCGTTCTCCTCATGGGAACGGCGCTGGGTCTCTTCATGGGCTACCTGATCCAGGCCTTCGACCTTCCGCCATTCATCATCACTCTCGCCGGGTTGTACCTGGCACGAGGCCTGTGCTACGTCGTCAGCCTCTTTACAATCGCAGTCAAAAACGATTTTTTCGAGGCTGCGGCGCACGGGCAAGTCAATATCATCGGAGGCAGTTTCCTTTCACCCGGCGCGCTGATCGCGATCGGAGTGGTCCTGATCGGATTTATCGTCTCGCGCTACACGAAGTTCGGCAGAACTGTTTACGCGATCGGCGGCAGCGAGCAGTCCGCCCTGCTGATGGGACTTCCGGTCGCGGGCACCAAGATCGCGATCTACGCCTTGAGCGGCTTCTGTTCTGCGTTGGGCGGGATCGTGTTCACATTCTACACGCTTTCCGGGTATGGGCTGAACGGAAGCGGCATGGAGCTGGACACGATCGCGGCGGTCGTCATTGGCGGCACCCTGCTGACCGGCGGAGTGGGGAACCTCCTGGGAACGGTCCTCGGCGTCCTGGTGTACGGGATCATCCAGGTGCTCATCGTCTTCCAGGGCACTCTCAACTCCTGGTGGACGAGGATCGTGATCGGGTTCCTCGTGTTCGTCTTCTGCTTCCTCCAGAGACTGTTCGAAGCAAGAAAGGGCGTAGCAATAGGACGGGCTGTTTCGCGGGCGCCCGCGAGAGCTGCGGCGGCAAAGTAGTTTCCCGCCGCCACAGGCCCCTTCTACAGCGCGACGTCGATCCAGCCGCTGCTCGTGAGCTGGCGCTGGGTGCGGAAGCCGACTCCGCGCAGGAGCTGGACGGCCTCGGGGAACTTCCCGTCGAGGTCATCCGGGTGATGGGCATCCGAGCTCACAATCACCGGGATTCTCATCTGCGTCGCTTCCTGCAGGATCCACGGCGAGGGGTAGAAGGCGCCGCTCGTGTTGCGCACGACGCCGCCCGTGTTGATCTCCACGATGCTTCCGGATTCCCGCACCGCGTCCAGGGCGCGCTTGACCGCGGCGCGGTACCACGACTCTTCCTCGCTGAAGAAGCGCCCGTCCCGGTTGTTCTTCTTTACGATGTCGAAATGGGCGATGATGTCAGGCGCCGCCGTTTCCGCCATCTCGGTGACCAGGCGGTAATAGCGCTCGACAAGCCGCCGCGGGTCGCCGTCGAACCCGTCGCGCACGGCGGCGTCCATCTCCTCGGCGGGCCCGTCGACCGTCCAGCAATGGTCCTCATCGGAGGGACCGATGAAGTGCACCGAGCCGATGACGAAATCCAGCGCGAGCCCGCTGATGTCGGGATGAACGGGAGAGATCATGCCGGGGATGAAATCGGCTTCCATGCCGAGAAAGATCTCCAGCATCCCACGGTAACGCTCCCGGACTTCCCTGACCTCGCGAAGGTAGCTCTCCAGATGCGCAGCGGGCATCGTCCAGTCTGTGGGAAAGGGCACGACGTTGTGCCCGGAGAACCCCAGCCGCGGGACGCCCTTCCGCAGAGCCGCCTCGGCGTACTCGCGCGGGTCACCGTGGCCGTCGCAGTGATGCGTGTGCGTGTGATAATTGCCGAAACCGGGCATGGGCACGAAGATACTCCCTCCCGCCGCTCCGGGCTATCGTCCCCCGCGCCGCCCTTCAGACGACGTCGAGCATCATTGCGCCTGCCGCGCGAATGGAGAAGGCATGGCAGGAGGCCGGGACGAAAACCGCGCGCATGCCGGAGAGGTATTCCGCGAGCTTTGCGTCGGGAACGAACGCAAGGATCGTCCCCGCGAAACCGCCGCCGTGCACCCTCCACGCCCCGTCTTTCCCGAGAAGGATTTCACTGAGGGCGAGCGCGATGGGCACTCCCTGCTGGTCGACGGACCTGTTCGAGTAGCAGTTCTGGAGGAGCGTCCAGGAGCTGCGGCCGCTCTCCCGGACAAGCCCCAGGAATTCAGCGAACCGGCCTTCTTCCAGTGCCTGGACCTGCCGTTCCACGCGCATGTCATCGGCGTAGAAGTGCAAGGCCCGGAGGATTGCGCGATCGCTCACCTTTCCGCGCAGCAGGGGAAGCTCGGCCAGGACGCGTTCTCGCGAGACGTCCCGCAGAACGCTTCCCCCGAAGTACCGTGACACGTCCTTCATTTCCTTTTTCACCGCGGCGTACTCGTCGGTGAGGTCGGCATGGCTGCCACCGGTATCGACGATGACCGGCACGTACCTGCTCCCGCTGAAGTCCGAGTCGACGGCTCTCACCTGTGGCCTGGAGAAATCCTGAAAATCGATGGTCACAAACCCGCCCAGCGCGCAGGTCGTCTGGTCCATGAGCCCGCAGGGCTTGCCGAAGTACTCGTTCTCCGAAAACTGGGCGATGAGCGCAATGTCGACCCCGCCGATCCCGCCGCCGTTGGAGAAGTGGTTGATGATCGTCGCAACAAGCACCTCGTACGAAGCCGAGGAGCTGAGGCCCGAGCCTTTCAGGACGTCGCTGGTCAAGCAGGCGCAGAATCCTCCGACCGCGTGACCCGTGTCCCGCATCCGGGCCGCCACGCCCCGAGTAAGGGCAGTCGCGGTCGAGCGTTCCGAGTCCTTCCGCTCCAGGTCGTCGATGCGGATCTCCTGGCGCGGGTATCCGTCGCTCTCGATGGTGATGCGGCCATCCGAGGTCGGCGCCGCGACGGCGATGGCGTCGAGATCCACTGCCGCGGCGAGCACCCGGCCCCCGTTGTGATCGGTGTGGTTGCCGCAGATTTCCGTCCGGCCCGGCGTGCTGAAAAGACGGGGCCCTTCCGCGCGTGGGAAGGCATCCTCGAACCGTTCGAGAAGGCCCCGATACCGGGCTTTCTGCCGATCCGCGGCACCCGGCTTCACACCGTAGAGCGATTCGAGCACCTTCGCTGCTTTCCTGCTTTCAAGCTCTTCCGCCAACGTTTCGGCTTTCATGGGCGAAGTGAAACATGCCGGTGGGCACAGGGTCCACCCTCCTCGGGCGGGCGATTGCGCGTGGGGAGGGTTTCCGAAGGACGTAGCCGTTCGGGTTTTCCGGCCGTACCTTCTCTGCAGGGCCGTGTCCCGCAGGGGGACGCGGGAAGGAGAACACGTATGAGCAGGAGTCACGGGCAGGGCCGTGCGGCCCTTCTGTTTTCGATCGTTTGTCTTTTCGGAGTGATGGCAACGGGCGGTTTCGCCCAGGCGGCGGTCTCAGCTCCCGTCAGCGGCACGATTGTGTCGATCAACGGGACAAATGTCACGCTCGCCCTCGCCGACAAGACTCAGAAGACCGTCGTGCTTCAGGCGAGCACGCTGGTCCTCGAGCGGGACACGGCGGAGTTGAATCAGATCCAGACCGGCGACGCGCTGGGCGTGACGTCACACCGATCAGGAACGGACATGGTCGCCAGCAGCATCAATATCTTTGCAGAAGAGATGCGGGGCGTGGTGCGCATGGACCAGTTCTTGATGGCCTCGGGAGACTGGATGACGAACGGGACGGTGAGCGGCTACATCCAGAGTATGAACGGGCACACGCTGACCGTGAAATACCCCAGCGGAACGGCCATGATCACCGTGCCTGACGGGATCC
>JBEKXR010000426.1:0-3869 GCA_049511935.1 Spirochaetia bacterium
CCCTCGCGCGCGAATCCGATTACATTTCCGTTCACGCGCCGCTTTCTCCCGAAACGAAGGGCTTGATCGGAAAAAAAGAGATCGGCCTGATGAAACCGAGCGCTATCATAATCAACACATCGCGGGGTCCAGTAGTGGATGAAGAGGCACTCGCAGCAGCATTGCGCGAGGGCAGGATCGCGGCTGCGGGGCTTGATGTGTTCGGGGTAGAGCCTCTTCCCCCCTTCAGTCCTTTGCGAAGGCTGGATAATGTCACCTTGTCGGACCACACGGGATGGTACAGCGAAGAGTCCGTGGGAGAGTTGAAGACCAAGGCAGCACGAAACATCGCCCTTGTGCTCATGGGCGGGAAACCGCCGTATCCAGTGAACGCGGTATGAGGCGTCCACAAGACAGGAGGACGGGATGCACGAGACACTGAAGAAGTTGGGGGAGATCGGAGTCATTCCGGTCGTCAAGATCGAGAAGGCATCTGATGCCGTAAACCTGGGCAAAGCCCTCCTTGCTGGGGAGCTTCCCGTGGCGGAGATCACCTTCCGCACTGCGGCCGCAGAAGAGGCTATCAGAAACTTGGTGCGACATCTGCCGGAGTTGTTAGTAGGTGCAGGGACAATCCTGACCGTGGAGCAGGCCAAGATCGCTATCGCGGCGGGGGCAAAGTTTATCGTGACGCCAGGATTGAATCCAAAAGTGGTCGACTACTGCATTGGCGAAAAAGTGCCTATAACGCCAGGGATCTCTTCACCGAGCGAGATCGAGATGGCGCTCGAACGGGGATTGGATGTCGTGAAGCTCTTCCCCGCAGGAGCGCTAGGTGGGGTGCCTTTCCTAAAAGCCATTTCGGCCCCGTATGGGGGGATTCGGTTTATACCAACCGGAGGGGTGGATCCGTCAAATCTCAGGGAGTATCTTTCCTTCAATCGAGTACACGCAGTTGGGGGGACGTGGATCGCCCAGGAAGCGACGATTTCGGCGGGGAATTTCGGAGAGATAACGCGGCTGGCACGCGAAGCGATCTCCCTCTCACTGGGTTTCGAGCATGCACATGTGGGAATCAACGGGGAAAACCCCCAGAACGCGGTTGCCTCGGCCGAAATGTTCTCTCGCCTGTTCTCTTTTGCCACGCGTGACGGGACAAGCTCAATTTTCGCCGGTGCGGGCTCGGAGTTCATGAAGACTCCGTACCTTGGAACCCACGGGCACCTCGCCATCTCGACTCTCAGCATCGCTCGCGCCGAAGCGTATCTGAAAAGGAAGGGCGTGGGGGTTCGGCCTGAAACCGCGAAAGAGAGGGACGGGAATACTATTGCTATTTACTTGGATCGAGAAATCGCTGGGTTCGCCATTCACCTGCTGCAGAAATGAGGGAGAAAATGGCTCGATTCGTCACCTTCGGGGAGATAATGCTTCGCCTGAAGCCGCCAGGGAGTGAACGATTTTTCCAGAGCCCTGTGCTGGAGGCTACTTTCGGAGGAGGGGAAGCGAACGTGGCCGTCGGACTAGCCCGTTTTGGCTGCGAGGTTGTGTATGTCTCGGCCGTCCCCCCGGGCGCTATCGGCAATGCATGCGTCGACGAGTTGCGACGGCACGGCATTGACGTCTCGCGCATTGCGCGCAAAGGCAGCCGTTTGGGTATCTACTTTCTCGAGGCGGGGTCCAACCAGAGACCCTCGGTCGTGACATACGATCGCGGCGGATCAGCGATTGCCGAATCTGGAAAGGCAGACTTCGATTGGGACTCCATTTTCCGCGATGGAGGCTGGTTTCACATCACCGGAATTACCCCTGCAATTTCGCTTTCTGCGGCGGAAGCGTCTCTGGAGGCTGTATGCAAGGCTCAGGAGAACGGACTTGAGATCTCTTGTGATCTCAACTATCGCAAAAATCTTTGGAAATACGGGAAGGATGCATCAGAGGTGATGCGGGAGATCGTCCGACATGTGGATGTTGTGGTCGCCAATGAGGAGGATTGCCAGCGGGCCTTGGGGATCAAGGGTCCCGAAGATGTCGAGTCGGGCAGGCTCGATTCCGCATCGTATCGTTCACTCGCGAGCATGGTGATGTCTGTATTTCCGAACCTCTCCGCCACTGCAATCACCCTGCGGGAGAGTCTATCGGCGGACCAGAACGGCTGGTCGGCAGTCTTGCAGACGAAAGATGCCTTTCTTACGTCGCGAAACTACCAGATTCGGGACATCGTGGACCGGGTGGGAACGGGAGACGCTTTCGCCGCCGGTTTGATTTACGGCCTCACAAGTCTAAGCGGACCAGAGGAAGCGCTCGAGTTTGCCACCGCTGCCTCCTGTCTCAAACACTCGATCCCCGGCGACCTTCCACTGCTTACGGTCGCTGAAGTGAAGGGTCTTTATTGCGGTTCAGGCTCAGGGAGAGTCCAGCGCTGATTTTCCAAAGTAAGCTTTCATCAGATGGAGGGACGACATGGCAGAGTGCCCGAGCAGGAATTCTCCCGAGCCGTTCGAAGTCCCGCGAGTCGAGGGGGGAATGGAGTACCTCGAAGAGATGTTCAGCCTCTCAGGGAAGACTGTTGTGCTCACGGGGGGAGGAGGCGTTCTCGCGGGGGCAATCGCCGAGGCACTTCTGAGGGCAGGCGCGAACATTTCCCTTTGGGGCGTCCATGCGGAATCTGTTTCGAATGCTGCGGAACGTTTGAAGTCCATTTCAGATGCGAGTGAGCGGATCGGAATTGAGATTGCGGACGCCGCGAGTGAATCCGCCATAGAGAGCGCTTTGCAATCGACGGTCGCTCGATTCGGAAGTCTTGATGTTCTCATCAATGCCGTTGGGGGAACGAAAGGCAAATGCTCATTCATCGACACTGAGATCGAACAGTTCAAGAAAGTGCTCGAGCTAAATCTGATCGCCGGCCTTTTGGTACCGACAAAGATAGTTTGCCAGTATTGGTTGTCGCGACAGTTGACTGGCTCTGTAATAAATATGGCGTCAATGGGATCTTTCATTCCGCTTTCAGGCGTGTGGGCATACGACGCCGCAAAGGCTGGCATACTGAATCTTACGATGGCTACCGCGAAGGAGTTCGCACCTCACAGGATTAGGGTTAATGCAATTGCGCCCGGTTTTTTCATTGGCAAGCAAAACCGTGCGTTGTTGCTCGACGAGCACACCGGTGACCTCACGCAACGCGGTAAGGATGTCATTAGCAGAACCCCCTGCCGGAGGTTCGGAGACCCCCGGGATCTCGCAGGCGTAATTCTCTTTCTTGCGAGCGAGCAAGCCGCCGGTTTTATCACCGGTGCATGCATCCCCGTGGATGGGGGTTTTTTAGTTGACTGGATTTAAGGATTTGATTTCCTAACTGCAGCTTGTCGGGTAATTCAGGCCGTCGTTCGCGCGGTGTGCGGCGGGACGCGTACGTATGTTGCCGCCATTCTGTGCCGTGTGTCTTGTTGGCGTGCCCGCTGGTCCACTGTCGATCTCGTGGTGGCGAAGGAGCCGAACGTCTGATGGCTGCTGACCATGGCTCCCTGGATCGGCCTGCCCGCAGCCTGGCTGAAATAGGAGGATAGAATACCGAAGATGAGTCTGCCGATGTCGGCAAACAGGCTGCGGTCGTGCCTGAGGAATGAGCGGAGGACCTTTGGAATGGTCCAGAGGAACTGACGGTGGGGGAGGGTGAGAAGGAGGTCCCCGCTGAGGCACTCCCCCAGAAGGCGGGTCCGCTTCTGTGCGCAGGAGGGGCAGAGGAAGAAGCTCTTGCAGGAGAAAGGGCGGGCGTTCTCGTTTTGTGTTGGAATTGCCTGACACGGGGAACTTATAGTGGATTTCCACGTTATAGTTGTCGACAACAACCTTGTCGATGAGATCTCGGCAAAGACTCATCCGTCCGTTCA
>JBEKXR010000427.1:0-3868 GCA_049511935.1 Spirochaetia bacterium
CAGGAACAGAATGCGTTTCCCAAAGGCGAACTTGAGCAGGCGATAGGCGACGTTCACTGCAGTGTAGGTCTTACCCGAGCCGGTGGCCATCTGGATGAGGGCGCGCGGATTGGCCTTCGCGAAGGAGGCTTCGAGGTTAAGTATGGCCCGGATCTGAACTCTCCAGAGCCGCGCCTCATCGAGCGTCGGGAGTTCCTTCAGGCGGGCGCGCAGCTGCGCCGGTCGAGCCACCCACTCAGCGAGCGTCTCCGGCTGGGGGAAGTTGAATACCTTTCGACTGCGCGGCGCGGGGTCGAGGCCGTTTGTGAAGTAGATCACTGAGCCGTTGGACTGAAACAAAAAAGGCAGGGGACGTTTGTGCGCAGGGAGGTTGTCCGGAAGGCCTTCAGCGTACTTAGCAGACTGCGGTTCCACGCCAGTCAGGGTGCCTTCCGCCTTGGCCTCAGCCGCACCAATGGCCTTGCGGTTGACGTAGAGCAGATAGTCCGAGTAACCGAAGCCGGACTTCATCGGGAACTCACGCACAGCAATACCAGGCCCAGCGGTGAGGTCGAGTTCGTCGCGACTCTGGACGAGCCAGCCCGCGGCGAGCAAATTGGCGTCGATTTCGCGGCGGGCATTTTTCTCGGGTGCTTCAGGCATTTTTCACCACTGCTATTTCCAAGGCAATCCTCAAGTTTGCATGATCAGAGATAGGCCACGCCGGCTGCGCAGTCCTCGCCCCCGCCATGATAACTCAGGTGCTCCTGCTGCGCCAGAGTCCGCCCGGATCGGGGATTGGTGGTAGCCGAATACATTCTGGCCCAACAATGGAAGGGCATGGAGAAAGGGTTTTGCGGCCGGCCCTCTGCGGATCGCGCCTACAGCCCGCCCTTCCCGAGAAGGCCTATGAGCCGCGACACCAGCGCCGTGCACTCCTGGGTGTCGACCTCCCCCTTCGGGTTGTAATGGTCGCGGATACCCGTAGACCGGGGTTCTTCGCGTCCGCCCTGCTTGCCATTTCACAGCACGCGACGCAGAATGGGACCATGGCATGCAGAATCGTCATTGAAGCCGCGGGGCATGCCTTCGACGCGGAATTCTCGGATTCGGCGGCGGGGCGTGTGATCTCATCGTCCCTGCCGCTTACCGCAGAGATGTCCCGCTGGGGAGAGGAGTACTACGGGAGCGTCGGAATCGACATTTCCGAGGACGGGACGGAGAAGGACATCATGGAAGTCGGGGAGATTGCATACTGGCCGCCCGGCAGGGCGCTATACATCTTCTTCGGGCGCACGCCTGCAAGCACGGACGAGCGTCCGAGGGCTGCTTCACCGGTCATTCCGATCGGGCGGGTGATCGCGGGACTGGACGGCCTTCGTCCTCTGGGCAAACGCGTGAAAATGAAGTTCCAGGCCGCCTGAGCCGTTCGAGGCGCCTTGGAGACGCGGCTGCGGCAGAGGAATCCGCACCCGTAGACCGATGCTCCAGCCGTCATAGCATAGCAGGAAGAGCCTGCCAGCCACATCACATTCTGCGGGTTATCTGAGGGCAGGGAACCGAGTCATGCGCATCGCGCACCACACAGTCAGTGCTCCGTGGGCTCAGTGGGACCGGACGGAGTCGATTCTAGAACACGCACTAACGCGGGGAGACAAGCCGGGCGATCAAGAGAAACGAAATGCGCTCTCGCGGAACAGGGTCCGCAACACCCGACCAAGCGCAGGGTCACCGCTTTGTGGCCGCTGCCCCTTGCGATGGCAAGAAAGCCGGGAGGATACGCCTTCGGTACCCCCATTCGTTCCGCGGCTCCCAGGATCTTCTCCCGAGCTGTTCAACGGGGAGGCCTTGTAGGCGACTAAAAGAACAGCCCCCTCCTGACGCGCCTCGGCGGTCGTTATCAGCGAGTTCTTGACAGAAGATTCTATAAGTGATAAGAATTTACAGCGTTATAAAATCGATTTGCAGCGCTGCAATATGCAATCATATAGAAAAGACATGCTGAAACGCGCGAAGAAATCGTTCCCAACGCTCAACGATGTTGCCGCCTACGCGGGTGTTTCCCCGAAAACTGTCTCAAATGTCGTGAACAACAATCAGAACGTTGCTGAGCCAACACGAATCAAGGTCCGAGAAGCAATCACAGCGGTCGGCTACAGGCCCAGCGCTTTGGCGCGAAGTCTTGTGACAGGCCAGACCAAGACGATCGGGGTGATGATTCCGGACGTCTCAAACCCCTTCTTTGGACAGTCCATACTTGGCTGCGAAAAGATTCTCAACGCAAGTGGCTACAGCGTAGTTCTCTGCGACACGGAGGAAGACTTCGACAAGGAACGGCGATACCTGGCAACCCTGATGGAGAAAGGAGCGGACGGGCTCATCCTGTGGGGCGGCCAGATGGGATCTGAGGAACTGGTCGGTCTCACCTCGGGACGTGTCCCCATGATTGCCGTCGATACCGCCATCGAAGAGTTGGCAGAGAACACAACAATCGTGAGGGTTGAGAATGAACGAGGAGCACGCGCGGCGGTTCGGCATCTCCTGCAGGCAGGCCGAAAACGGATAGGGCACATCTCAGGCCCGCTTCAGCGCGCAACCGCTAGGCGCCGCAGCAGCGGGTATCAGAGCGCTTTGGGTGAAGCGGGCATAGCCTTTGATCCCTGCCTTCTCGTGGAGACCGCGCCTTCCATCCGAGCTGGATATCGTGCCGCGCTGCGACTTCTCGAGAGCAGACAGCTGGACGCTGTCTTTTGCTACAACGACCTTATTGCGATCGGTGCGGTCGTTGCCTGCAATCACCTGGGCATTTCGATCCCGGATGATCTCGCATTAGTCGGCTTTGATGATATAACAATCGCGGCTCTCATCACTCCTTCTCTGACAACGGTTCGAATCGCGCAGTATGAACTGGGAAAGCTTGCCGCAACGCTTCTGCTGGAAAGACTTGAAAGCCGAGACGTCGCGGGGTCCTCCGTTGATTTTCCCGTGTCGCTGCAAATTCGTAACTCGTGCGGGACGAAGAACCTGAGCCATGACGATATGCGAACAATTCTCGATACGATTGCCTCCTCTGAAGCTGTCGACCTTCCAGTCGATTTCCCGGCGGAATGCAAGGAGCATGTGACATGATGAACCTGAGCCGGAAGGAAAGAGTCCTGCGGGCGATTCGCCATGAACCGCTCGATTTCTTTCCAAGTCAGGTGGATTTTACTCCCCGCGACATACCCAGGATTGCAGAGGCTCTTGGAGTCGCACCGATTGAGCTGGACGCGGCTGTTGATAACCATCTCGTCTACGCTTATTCGCTCGGGAATGCCGAAGAATACATGCACACTCCATCCGTCCTGGGAAGAGCCCTGGCTCTCGGACTAGCGAAGCTGGACAGGCCCAACGGACTCATCTATGACGTTTGGGGCGTCGGATGGGACCTCAACTCTGAAGGCGTCCAGGTAAGCCGTCACCCCCTCGCGGACCCCGAAGTGGCCGGAAGATATTCTTTTCCAGACCCCACCGCATCAGGGCTCATGGAGCATGCGCGCGACGTCGTTGCGCGGTACGGGGACGACTATTTCGTGGTCGCCTTCCAGCATATTTCCCTGTTTGAACGCTCGTGGACGCTTAGAGGCTTCGAGAACCTCATGCTCGACATCGCGGGTGAAGATCCGGCACTGGACGGCTTTCTCGACGCGATCACGGACTACCAGGTAGAGGTTGCCCGACGATTTGTAGACATAGGCGTAGATGGTGCCCGCATTGGCGACGACTATGGAAGCCAGCTCGGCTTGCTGATGGCTCCCGATGCCTGGCGCCGGTACATCAAGCCTCGACTGCTCAGAATCTACAGCGTGTATCAGGCGGCGGGATTGCCGGTGATCCAACACAGCTGCGG
>JBEKXR010000428.1:0-3857 GCA_049511935.1 Spirochaetia bacterium
CTGGATGAAAGCATTTTCATGAAACCACTTTCAACAAGAGATAGCATACCGGGCAAGGCGAAGTCAACCATATACGGCGTCGCCTCCCATGCCGGGGTGAGCATCTCTACGGTATCGCGCTTCCTCAACTCCCCCGAAAAGGTGAACGCCGAAACAGCTGGGCGCATCAGGTCGTCGATAGACCAGCTCGACTATTTCCCGCACGGACACACGGGAATGCGGGCGTACAGAAGCATCGGGCGGATCGGGGTCCTGACGCCTTTCTTTCCTGCGCCTTCGTTCGTGCAGCGCCTCCGGGGGATGACGGGAGTTCTTCGAGATGCGCAATGCGAGATGGTTGTATGCGCGGTGGACTCTCCTGAACAGCTGGCCGAATACCTGCACTCAATCTCCTTCCTGTGCAGGTTCGATGGCCTGATCATCATGTCGATGCACGTCGGGAACGAGGACGCCCGACGCCTTCTCGAGCGCAATTTCCACGTCGTGATGATCGAGTCCGTGAATCACCACTTCACGTGCGTCGAGGCGGACAACGTGCTGGGCGGGCGCCTTGCGGCACAGTGCTTCCTGGAGAAGGGTTACCGGCCGTGCGCCTTTATCGGAGAACAGCCGTCCCTCCCCTACTCCCTGCAGCCCAACGATCTGCGGCTGGCGGGTTACCGTGAAGCCCTGCAGGCCGCGAGCCATCCGTTGGGACCTGAACTCATCCGGATGGGGCAGGTCAGCGTGGACGATGCGTGCCGTATGGCCGGCGAGTTGCTGGACCTGCCGGCGCCGCCACGGGCTATATTCGCGATGTCGGACCTCCAGGCCATCGGGGTGCTCAAGGCGGCGCGGCAGCGGGGGATCGCGGTCCCTGGAGCGCTTGCGGTCATGGGCTTCGACGACATCGAGGCGGCCGGTTTCATGGATCTGAGCACGGTGAGCCAATCCCTGGAAGAATCCGGCCGGGTGGCCGCGCAGCTTCTCCTCGACCGCATCCGCGAACCGGGCCGGCCCCTTCAGCGCGTGCACCTGGATGTGCGGGTTGTCGAGAGGGACACGACGTGAATATGCATCGGTCTTCAAGGCAAGCAGACTGCATCTTTCTTTCCCCTTCGGTGAGGGGGACGGTTCCCATCACGATTCTCGAACGGAGGATTCCATGAAGAAACTGGTGCTCGTACTCGCGGCACTCCTGATCAGCGCCGCGGCTTTCGCCCAGGGCATCACCCTGGCGCAGAACAAGCCCGAGATCGACGCGGCCCTCAAGGCATACGCCGCCGTGTGGTCCAAGGCGAACAACGTTCCCGTCACAATCAAGTCCGTGGGCGGCAGCTCCGGCATCGACCTCGGCACCCAGCTCAAGGCCGATTTCGCCGCGGGCGACATGCCCGACATCTTCGCCTTCGACGGCCTCCAGACCTACCAGCAGTGGGCGGACCTCATTCTGGACCTCTCGGGCGAGCCATGGGTCAAGAACACGTCCGTCGCCTTCAAATACGGCGGGAAGGTCTACGGCTTCCCGGTCGCCGTGGAAGGCTGGGGCCTGGCCTACAACGCGGACATCCTCAAAAAGGCCGGGGTCGATCCCAGGACCCTCGTCAACTACGCCGGCTACAAGGTTGCCTTTGAGAAGATCAACGCCCAGAAGGCCACGCTCGGCCTCAAGTCCGTGGTCTCCATGGCCGCGAGCATAGACATGAGCTGGGTCACCCGCGATCACAACTTCAACTCCCTGCTCTCGAACGGACTCACCTACGGTGACATGTCCGTCACGAACGACCTCCTCGCCGGCAAGGTCGACGCCCGGCGTCTGTCCGAGTACGCCGACTGGGTGGAGCTTCTCTTCAAGTATGCCGACAAGGCCGTACTCACCACGGGCAACTACGACGCGCAGGTCGGAGCCTTCGCTTCCGGCCAGGCCGCCTTCCTCCACCAGGGCAACTGGGTCGACCCCAACATGGCGCAGGCCAAGGCGACCTTCACCATGGCCTTCGCTCCCCATGGTTCCATGGCCAAGGCCACCGATGGCATCTTCGTCGCCGCCCCCTCCTTCTACGCGATTAATAAGAACTCGAAGAGTGTCACTGCCGCGAAGAAGTTCCTGAATGACCTCGTCTTCACGGAGGCGGGCAACAAGTACATGGTCGTGGATGCGGGCATGATCCCCGCCTATTCGAACGTCAAGCTCAACCCGACCGGCCAGCTCTCCAGGTCCGTCAAGTCCTGGGCCGCGTCCGGCAAGATCTACAGCTGGAACCAGTACTACTTCCCCCAGGATTTCCGGGAGAAAACGCTTGCCGCGATCTACAACCAGTTCGCCAACGGCGCCATCACCAAGGCCCAATTCATCGATCTCATGACCAAGGCCTTCCAGGGCCTGAAGAAGTAAGATCCTCCCTGCGAGCCGGCCGAGCGGCCGGCTCGCGTCCGACCCGCCCTCTGGCGCTTGACGGAGGGCGGGTTTATCATGCGCGCAGGAGCGTCGAACGATGCGGAAAGCGAAACATCCCGCCATTTTCTGGCTCTTCCTCGCGCCCGTCCTCCTGGCCTTCGTGGTTGTCATCGTCATTCCCTTCTTTCTCGGTGCGTATTACTCCTTCACGAACTGGTCGGCAACGGCCCGGCTGGGCGACACCCTCAAGCTGGTGGGCCTTGCGAACTACGCCGGCATACTGAAGGACCCGAGTTTCACCTACTCCTTCATCCTGACGGTCGTGTACACCGTGCTCAATATGATCGTCATCAACGTTGTTTCCTTTGGTCTCGCGATGCTCGTGACGCGAAAACTCAAGGGACGCAACGTCTATCGCGCGGGCTTCTTCATCCCGAACCTCATCGGCGGCCTCATCCTCGGCTACGTCTGGCAGTTCATCTTCAACAACGCCATTCCATCTATCGGGACGATGCTCGGGATCGCGCCCTGGGCGGACCCGGCGAATCTCATGCTCGCCAGGAGCAACACGGCCCTTCTCGCGATGGTGCTCGTGGGGACCTGGCAGTACGCGGGCTATGTCATGGTCATCTATGTGGCCGCGATCGAGACCATCCCCCAGGAGCTCCTCGAGGCGGCGCAGATTGACGGCGCCTCCCCCTTCCGCCGGCTCCGTGCGATCACCCTTCCGATGACGCGGCAGGCCTTCACGATCACCATTTTCCTGACCCTGGTGAACTCGTTCAAGCAGTTCGACGTCAACGTCTCCCTCACCGGCGGCGGCCCCTCGGCCATGTTCATGGGCCAGCCGATCTATGGCACCCAGCTCCTCGCCATGAATATTTACAACCAGGGTCTCAAGTCGGACGACATGGCCGGCGGCCAGGCCCGCGCGGTCATTTTCTTCCTCGTGCTGGTCCTCGTTTCGATTATCCAGGTCTCCATCAATAAGAAGAGGGAGATCGAGCTGTGAAAACGCGCCGAACCGGAAAACTCCTCGCCCCCGAGATCCTCGCGGTCGTCCTTTTCCTCCTCTTCCTCTTTCCTTTCTTCATCGTCGTCGTGAACGCGGCCAAAACGCCATTCGAGATCACCCAGAATCCACTCACGCTTCCCGCCGATTGGGGGAAGATCCTCCAGAACATGTTGACCATCTGGACCAGCGTCAACGTGCAATACTCCTCGTCCTTCCTGAGCTCGGTCATCATCACCGTGGCGTCCCTCCTCCTGCTCAACGTCCTCTCCTCGCAGGCGGCCTGGGTCCTGGTGCGCACCAAGACCAGGCTCTCGATGGGCATCTTCATCACCTTTGTCGCGGCGATGGTCGTCCCGTTCCAGATCGTCATGTTCCCGCTGCTCACCTGGTTCCGCGAGATCTCCGTGCTCACAGGAGTGCGGCTCCTGCGGTCCTACGCGGGTATCATCATCGCCTACATCGGCT
>JBEKXR010000429.1:0-3856 GCA_049511935.1 Spirochaetia bacterium
GACGATTGCAGATATCGCCACTGTCGAGGGCCGGACGTATCCGGCAGGCCGCTGGACGCAGAACCTCGTCGGGGGCGCATCCCCAATCAAGGCGAAGGGCTTTTGCATGGGCTATGTCACCCTCGAGCCCGGAGGGGGCCAGGTGCCCTGGCACAATCACGAGCAGGAGGAGGTCTATTTCATTGTGCGCGGCACGGCCGAGGCCTGCGTGGGCGAGGAGTGCCGAGTGGTGGCTGCCGGGCAGGCGCTGTATGTCCCCTCGATGACGTTCCATCAGCTCACGAACATCGGGACTGAGCCGATGATCATGCTCTATACCTATGCGCCCGCCGGCGACGTGGCGCACTGGCGCCAGGAGCTGGACGGTTCGCTGCCCCGGGCAGGCGTGGAGGCGCCGCCGCTGCCGGCAGGCGCCCGGCCCCAACGAATAGTGACGGCCCAATGAATACGCACACCCTCGGCATCATCATGAACGGTGTCACCGGACGCATGGGCACGAACCAGCATCTGCTGCGCTCCATCGTGCCGATTATCCGCCAGGGCGGGGTGCGCATGGGCGATGACACGATCCTGCCCGAGCCCCTCCTGGTGGGGCGCAACAAGGCGAAGCTGGAGAGCCTGGCGAAGACCGCGGGCGTTGCGCGCTGGACCACCGACCTGGACGCGGCTCTTTCCGATTCCCGATTGACTGTCTACTTCGACGCCCAGACCACCCTGCAGAGGGCCTCGGGCGTTACGAAAGCGATCGCGGCAGGCAAACACATCTACTGCGAGAAGCCCACCGCAACCGGTACGGCTGAGGCTCTGGAGCTTCATCGCCTGGCGCGAGCCCGCGGCTTGAAGCACGGCGTGGTGCAGGACAAGCTGTGGCTGCCGGGGCTGATGAAGCTGGCCGACCTGAAGGCCCGGGGATTCTTCGGGCGCATCCTCTCGGTGAGGGGCGAGTTCGGCTACTGGGTGTACGAGGGCGATCTCATCCCTTCCCAGCGGCCGTCCTGGAACTACCGCACGGAGGAAGGCGGCGGGATCGTGACCGACATGCTCTGCCACTGGCGGTACGTTCTCGACAACATCATCGGCCCGGTGAAGTCGGTCTCATGCCTCGCGGCGACCCACATCCCGAAGCGATGGGACGAGAATCACCGGGCATACGAATGCACTGCGGACGATTCCTCGTATGCCACCTTCGAGCTGGAAGGGGGAATTATCGCGCATTTCAATTCATCCTGGGACGTTCGCGTGCGCCGCGACGATCTTTTGACGCTGCAGGTGGACGGCACGATGGGCTCCGCGGTGGCGGGGCTCCGGGACTGCTGGATCCAGCCATACGGCGCGACGCCCCGGCCGGTCTGGAATCCCGACATTCCCAATCCGATCGACTTCTTCGCCACGTGGCAGAAGGTGCCCGAGCAGAGGCAGTACGATAATGCATTCAAGGTGCAATGGGAGCTCTTCCTCCGTCACGTCGCCGTGGATGAGCCGTTCCCGTGGAGCCTGCTTGAAGGCGCAAAGGGAGTCCAACTCGCTGAGAAGGGATTGGAGTCCTCCCGGAGGCGCTGCTGGGTGGACCTGCCGGACCTGGAGGGCTGATGGAAAAGCGCGTTGCTCTGGTCACAGGCGGAACCCGGGGCATCGGCTTCGGGTGCGCGGAGGCGCTCGCCCGGGAGGGGTGGAACCTCGCGATCTGCGGGGTGCGCGCGGAAGGGGAGGCGAGGGCGGCGCTGCAGCAGCTGCGCGACTTCGGCGGCGACGTGCTCTACGTCCAGGCGGACATCGGGGGCGATAAGGCCCCTGAACAGCTCGTCGGCGCGGTGTCCTCCCGGTTCGCACGCCTCGATCTCCTGGTAAACAACGCGGGGGTGGCCCCGAGGGAAAGGAAGGACATCCTGGAGGCATCGCCGGAGAGCTTCGACCGGGTGCTGCGCATCAATCTCCGGGGTCCCTACTTTCTTACGCAGGCCGTTGCTCGGCACATGCGCGGGGCGGGCCCGCAGGAGGAAGGGTCCCGTGACGCCGCCTCCGGGAAATGCATCGTGTTCATCACTTCGATGTCAGCAACGGTGGCCTCCGTCAATCGCGGCGAATACTGCATCTCCAAGGCGGGACTCAGCATGGCGAGCCTGCTGTGGGCCGCGCGCCTTGCCGGTGACGGCATCTCGGTGTTCGAGGTGCGGCCGGGTATCATCCGCACTGACATGACTGCCGCGGTCACCGAGAAGTACGACCGGCTCATCGATCAGGGCCTCACGCTGCAGAAGAGGTGGGGAACGCCGCAGGACGTGGGCAGGGCCGTGGCGATGCTCGCCCGCGGCGACCTTCCCTATTCCACTGGGCAGGTGATCCTTGTGGACGGAGGCGTGACGGTCCAGCGGCTGTAGCGCGTCGGCTGCAGCCGACCGTCCGCCCGCATGCCGCCATGGATGCCCTCGGCGATCCTTTGCAAAGCATGGCGGCTCTGCTAGATTTTTCATGCAATGCCGAACCGGGCGGATGACTGGATCGATCAGGCTGCGCGAGACCTCGAGCAGGCGCTGGCGTCCCAAAAGGAAGGCAGGCACGAATGGGCATGCTTCGCCGCCCAGCAGGCCGCCGAAGCAACTTCATCCTGGGCGCGGGTTCTACGACCTTCACGGTGAACGGGGTCAACGTCAGCGCGGACAACTCCCTGCTCTGGCGGTCAGCAACACGACAAACTTCGTCGACAAGGGCTCGGGAATGCCCGTGTCACCATCCGGACTGGCAAACATCAAGATGAATGACGACATCGGCGCGTGCGGCTATGTGGACGCCTCCGCGTCCTCGGCGGTTGGGTTCGTCACCCGGATCGTGCGCTTGGCTCCCCTTCCCGGGGCGCTCCTCGCCGGGCCGTTGAGCGCAATGAGCGCGAGCTCGATGACGATCTTCGGGGACACGGTCGATCTCTCGGCCGCGACGACGTTCGGCGACTCAGACGGGAATCCGGTCGGCGACCAGACGGCGTTCCTCGCCCTTATCACGCCGGGAACGACCCGGGCGGGCGCCATCGGGACCTGGAACAGTGTCCATCCACCCTGTCCGCCACCGCGGCGAAGATCAGGGAAATCGAGCAATAGCGGCAAAGTAGATTCAGCCTGTGACGGCGCCCTTGCTCGCGGAGGAAACCAGCCGCACGTCCTTGACAGGGACGCCGCTCTCAGGTTGCCCCGTGCTCACGTAGGAAGTCCTTCTACCCCAGATCCTCAAGAAGCGTGTGGCGGACGAGCCATTCCTTCAAAAAATCTACCGAGGAATCCGCTGTGTGGGGCGCGTGGATTTCCCCCAGGTCCGGTGCGCCTGCAATACGCTCAAGTTCCTTGACCTCGGCCTCATCCAGCGCGACCGTGCCGAGGGCCTTCTGTGTTGGCGTCGCTATCGCATAGAGTGCGAGAGCCCTCGGGGGTTGCGTCATCGCGCAAGGACCGCGAATGACTGCAAGCGCAAAGGAAGTCTCCTTCTCGCGCCAACATGGCGTCGCCGTCTTCTAATTCCTTAAGGAACAATCACATCGGTTTTCAAACCGCGAATACTGTCAGACAAAGCTCAACCGCCTCTCCTCACTGCTTCTTCAATTGGGCAACTTCCTTGTGCTGGCGTCGGATGCGGTTTTTGGCTGAAGGAAATTTCAAAAAGGATACGATTTGAAGGCCGGGAAAAAATGACAATTCGAATATGACGAGTGAGAAAATGTTCCAAAGAACCTTCAAACGCGTGTTGTGCAGGCATTCTGCATGGGCTTCTTGTAGGGGGCATGTTCAACTGCCGCAACATTGGATGGGAAAGTGCGGGTAGCACCCAATTTGAACTGAGGTGAGATGAGGGTCTCCAAGCGCGGCTTTCT
>JBEKXR010000430.1:0-3852 GCA_049511935.1 Spirochaetia bacterium
CGCCTTCCATCAGGTCCTCGATCCTCATGAGCTGGTTGTACTTGGCCAGCCGGTCGGAACGGGAGAGCGAGCCGGTCTTGATCTGTCCCGTCTCCAGGGCGACGACGAAGTCCGCGATGAAGTTGTCCTCCGTCTCCCCGCTCCGGTGAGACACGACCGCTGTGTACGCCGCTTTCTTTGCCATTTCAACGGCTTCATAGGTTTCGGTGAGGGTGCCGATCTGGTTCAGCTTTATGAGGATGGAGTTCGCGATCCCTCGTTCGATTCCCTTCTTGAAGATTTTCGTGTTGGTGACGAAGATGTCGTCCCCCACGAGTTGTATCTTCTTCCCCAGCTTATCGGTGAGCAGCTTCCAGCCATCCCAGTCCTGCTCAGCCATGGCGTCTTCCATGGAAATGATCGGGTACTTGTTGGCCCAGTTCACCCAGAAGTCCACCATCTCGGCAGAAGAGAGCTCGCGCTTGTCCGACTTCTTGAACACGTACTTCTTCTTCTCCACATCGTAGAACTCCGACGCAGCAGGATCGATGGCCAGCATGACGTTGTCACCCGGCTTGTAACCTGCCTTCTCGATGGCCTGGAGGATGACCTCGGGGGCTTCGTCGTTGCTCTTCAGGCTGGGAGCGTAACCGCCCTCGTCGCCGACACCGGTGTTGTAGCCCTTGCCCTTGAGAACGATCTTCAGGGTGTGGAAGATTTCCGCCATCATGCGCACCGCCTCGCGTATGGAGGGTGCGCCCACGGGCATGATCATGAACTCCTGGAAATCCACCGAGCTGTCCGCGTGCGCGCCGCCGTTGATGATGTTCGCCATCGGGACGGGCATGAGGGAGGCGTGGTAGGCGCCGAGGTACTTGAACAGGGGCACGCCGAGGAAGTCCGCGGCCGCCCGCGCCGTGGCCATGGAGACCCCGAGGATGGCGTTTGCGCCGAGTTTGGACTTGGTCTCGGTTCCATCCAGCTCGATCATCGTGTGGTCGATATCGACCTGCTCGAGCGCGTCCAGACCCACGATCTCGGCGGCGATGACGTTGTTGACGTTCTGCACCGCCTTGAGCACCCCCTTGCCGAGGAACCGGGCCTTGTCGCCGTCGCGCAGCTCGAGGGCCTCGTGCTCGCCGGTCGATGCGCCCGAAGGCACCGCTGCCCTGCCCAGCGACCCGTCTTCAAGGACAACGTCAACCTCGACCGTCGGGTTTCCCCTGGAGTCGAGGATCTCCCTCGCTTCCACGTACTCGATGATGCTCATGACTGGACTTCCTCCTGTGTGAAGCGAGTATGCCGGTGATGCCGCACCTTGGTCAATGCGGCCACGGTACCCCGTGGCATTCGCGGGATGGACGTGTTGCGCGCCGCGGAGGCTTGATTTACAGTCGATCCATGAACTTCGAGCTCACGCCGCCGATGATCGACAAGATCGCCTTCGCCATGGAAGACCAGAAGGAACGCTTTTCGGTGGATGTGGAATCCGGTGAGCTCGTCCCGGTGTCTTCCCTTGGAGGAGCGTCCGATGAGAGGTACGTCCGCCTCCCGCGCTGGGGCTCCGCAGAAGGCTTTCACCTGATGGAGAGCTTCATCACGTCACTTGACAATCCCGCCTACCGCGAACAGCTCTCCCACTCCCTCACCATGGGCAAGGGAGTCTTTCGCGCGTTCAAGGATGCGCTGAAGCAGAGCAAGGAGATCGAGAAGCTCTGGTTCGCCTACAAGGAACGGCGCCTCCGCGGCGTGATCATCAGCTGGTACAATCTCAACCGGGAGGCGCGAGGCCTTGCAAAGCTCCCCGCTGAGCTGGAGGAGACCGAGGAGCTGGTGATGAGCGACTTCACCTTCACGTGGGACATCGGTGGTCGCGCGCACGCCGTGCTGCAGCTGGACCGGGACGCCTTTTTCGAGCTGTTTCCCCGCGAGACACCGGCCGAGCTGGAAAAGCGGTTCCTGGAAAAGAGGCGGGAGCTTCCCGCGGCTGGCGAAGCCGCATCACCCGTCCTTATCGCCGAAACGCCGGCCGGGGAGCTCGCGGGCCTGGTATGGGGCGTGATCGACGGCCGGTCGGTGAATATCGTGCAGCTCGCCGTCTCGCCGGGCTATCGCGGCACCGGCCTCGGAGAGGTCCTGCTGCGCCAGTTTCTGACAGCGATGCGCAACCGGGGCATGCAGCGCCTGGTCACCGAGCTGATGGGAAAATCCCTTCGCTTCTCGGATTTCTTCCAGTCGGTCGGCTTCGTGCCGGTCGCACAGGTCATGGAGTGCAGCCTCGACCAGCTGCCGTATTAGGCACGAGGAGGGTGAGCGGGGCCCCTCTTCGCGAGGATCACGGTCACGGCTTCTTGAAATCCCTCTGCCGAATCGGCTTCGGTGATGTACTCCGGCAGGCACGAGAGCCGGGGCAGGAAGCGGCGCAGGTTGCCCACGGCAATGGAGTGTGGGAACTGCGCGAAGAGCGGCTCGTCGTTCGGTGAATCGCCGATGAAAACCGCCGCGTCCGCGACAGACTGCAGCGAGCGGCCTTCCTGCTCGGAGAGGAAGGAGCGCACGCCCCTCAACTTGTCGAAGCGCCCCGTCCAGAAGTTCACGTGGATGCTGGAGACCTTGAACTGCACCCCCGCTTCCTCGAGGATGCGGCAAATCCGGTCGAGGCTCTCCGGCGGGAGGGGAGGCACGTCCTCCCGATAGTCGATGGCGAAGTCGCTCAGACGGAAGGCCTGGTCGGCGGCCAGTGCGGTGCCCGGCACCTCTTTCAGCACCCTGCGGGCAATGGCTTCGAGCGCCTCATGCCGCGCCGGATCGCCCAGGCCGGGATCGGAGAAACTACGGATCATCCGTCTGCGCGCGTGATCGTAGGCATAGTAGAACGCCCCGTTTTCCCCCACGACGCCGGCGACGGGCCACATGCGCGCGATATGGTCGCACCAGCCCGCGGGTCTTCCGGTGACGGCCACGACATGAATTCCCGCGGAGGCGAGGTCCCAGAGGGCCCTGTATGAGCCTGTGGGGATCATGCCGTCCGAGGTCAGCGTGTCATCGATGTCGGTGAAGAAATGGGAGAGCCCGCGGCAGAGCGCGGGAAGGAGATCCCGTACGGGGGCGGGACGCGCCGATCCGGCCGGAGCGCCGCGCATCTCAGCGTGCGAGGATCGATCCCGTCGTTCCCGTGTCCGCCGGCGGATGGACGACGATCGGTTCCGCAGGGACCCCCAGGTCCGCGAGAAGCCTCAGCCGGGCCCTCTCCGTGCGGTCGTGAAGCCCCCGGAGTGCCGCCATGACGCTGTCGGCAACGTGCTGCTTGGGGTCCTCATCGTGCTCCCTGTTTTTCAGCGCTTGTCGGCGGAACTCGGAGCAGCGGCGTACGGGGCTCACCGTGTAGATCATGAGGTCCTTGGTGGGATAGTCCTCGTCCATCCCGCCCGCGGGATTCGGGACGAGGGTGTTGCCGTTGATCGAGACAAGAACCATGTGCGAGTAGAACTTCAGGTAGGTGTCGATCTCCTTGAGTCCCCGGGCGGTCGTGGGGTCCCACGGCCGATAGCGCGTGCCGGAGGGGAACACGAGGATGAGCCGCCCCTCTTTTCTCAGGTAGTTGAGCATCTTCATGGCCGCGAGGTTCAAGCGGGCACGGCGTTTCTCCGCCACGTGCCTCTCACGAGCGTCCTTGATCGCCTCCAGCCCCCGGGAGGGGTAGAGGACCACCCGGGTGAACACCTCTGTGAAGGCGAGCACGAGCTTGCTCTCTTCATTCAGCTTCACCCCGGCCACCGAAACAATTGCGTCGGCCACCTCGCGGTAGGGCTCGGCCAATCGGTCGAGCAGCTCGTAGAAGCAGGGAATGTCGAAATTGCTGTAATGTTCCAT
>JBEKXR010000431.1:0-3850 GCA_049511935.1 Spirochaetia bacterium
CACCCAATAGTCGAGGGCCTTGCTCGAGGATGAGCGCCAGACCGTGCCGTTCTTGGCGAAAGTAGCCCGGCCTATCGAGGGATTGTTCCAGAGGAAGCCGCAGCCGAGGCTCGACAGGTAGAAGGGAACGCTCGCCTGCGAGTTGCGGTGCGCGAGCTCGAGCTCGGTGCCCTTCAGATCGAGGTATGGCTGCTGGTACTGCCCCATGCCGAATATCCGCTCGTCTGCCGACAGCGACTTGAACCTGGCCGTGATCTCGTAGTCGCCGCCGATAATGGGGCGGAACTCGCGAGCCTCGAGTTCGAGGGCCGAGCAGTCCTCAGACAGAAGGTCCTTGCGGTTGCGCAGGGACTCCGCGACGATCGGCTGCCCGCGCGCGCCGAAGAAGGTGAGCTTCCCCGAGCGGGCGATCTCGGCCCGGATCGCCCCGTTCGAGATCACGGCCCGCCCGTCGGCGATCTCGATCCGGGCCCGAGCGGGCCGCGGAATGAGGGCCCAATCCTCCTCGGGCATTGCCGGACCCTTGGTGGCCCGCACCCGGAGCGCGTCCGGCCCCCAAGCCTCGATCCACAGCACCTCGTGATCCTCTTCCCGCGTGAGCCGGTCTCCGCTCTTGCCAAGAATCGCCATGATTGGGCTCTCCTCTATCCCTTGACGGCTCCGCTCGTGAGCCCGCTGATGATGTACTTCTGCATGAAGACGAAGATGAGGACGACCGGGGCGATCGTGACCACCGCGAAGGCGCTCAGGTAGCTCCATTTGGTGCCGTACTGCCCCAGGAAATTGAATATTCCCGCCGTGATCGGACGCATCGCCTGGTCCTGCAGGAATGTCATGCCATAAGCCAGGTCGCCCCAGCCGTAGAGAAATGAAAACACCGTGCACACGATAACGCCCGGAGAGGCGATCGGCAGGAAGATGAGGAGGAAGGCCGAGAATCGGCTGCAGCCGTCGATGCGGGAAGCGTCCTCCAGCTCTTTCGGTATGGAGGCGAAGTAGCCGATCAGGATCAGGACCGAGAAGGGGACGCCGATCGTCACATCGGCGAGGATAGCCGAGAACTGGGTGTTGAGCAGGTGGGCGTTCTTGAACATGATGAACATCGGGGTGAGGAGCACCGAGACAGGCAGCATCTGCGTCACCAGGAAGCCCAGTATGAATGCCCGCTTGCCCTTGAACTTGTATCGAGCGATGCCGTAGGACGCCGGTATGGCGAGGACGATGGAGATCAGCATCGCGCAGGACGATATCACGAAGCTGTTCTTGAAGGAGCGGAACATGTTGAAGTCCCCGTGCTGCAGCTGTGCGAAATAGGAATTCGTGTTCAGCACGTGCGGCAGCAGCGTCGGAGGTATCTGGAAAATTTCGATTTCTTTCTTGAGCGAGGTTACGACGATCCAGTAGAGCGGGAACATGACGATGACGAAGATGACGATCGAGACGGCGCACAGGGTGATCGACCTCAGCCTCGCGGCGCGGTTCGTCATCCGACCCTCCTGTCGTCGTACAGGTATTTCAGGTACAGGACGCTCACCGCCAGCAGGATCAGGAAGAGGATATTCGCCGTTGCGGCGCCCTGGCTGTACTTGAAGAGCACGAATGAGAGCTTGTAGGAATAGGTGGAGAGCAGGTGGGTCGAGTTGACCGGCCCGCCGTTTGTCATGACGAACACGAGGTCGAAGACCTTGAACGTATAGATGAATCCGAGTATCAGCACCGACTCGATGACCGGCTTGAGCATTGGCACGATGATGAAGCGGAAGGACTGCCATCGATTCGCGCCGTCGATCGCCGCGGCCTCCTTCACGTCGCTCGGGATCGTGGTCAATCCGGTGGAGAGCAGGATCATGTTGAAAGGTATACCGATCCAGACATTCGCAGCGATCAACGAGAACATCGCTGATTGCGGTTGCAGCAGCCACTCCACCGGATTCTTGATGATCCCGCACACCTGGAGAAACTGGTTGATGATACCGACGTTCGAGCTGAACATGAACTTGAACATCAGGGCAGTGACCGTCATCGGGATCATCCAGGGCATCATGAGCAGGCCGCGGATCGGCTTCGCGAGGGGGAAGCCCACGTTGAAGAGCAGCGCGAGGGCGAAGCCGATGGCGAACTGGAATACGAGGCAGCAGGCGGTAAATACGAAGGTATTCCCCAGCGAGCGCTGGAGCACCCCGTCGGCCAGGAGCGTCTGGTAGTTGCGCAGACCGACCAAAGGCTTCCCGAGAGCATTGAGCGTGGTGACCGTGACGTCCTGGATGCTCAGGATGAAATTGCTGACGATCGGATACCCGACCAGCAACAGCATGTACGTGATCGCGGGCAGGACGAAAAGATACCCGATGTTCCCCTGCCGGAAATAGCGCCTTATGCGATTCATACCCGTCCCTGCGGCCTGAGCCCGCAAAGGCGCGGGAGCGCGCGACGCCCGGCGCTGCGCGCTCCCGTCTCGACGAGAATAGACCAGCGGTCGACCTTACTGTGCGCTGACGATGGCGTCGATGGCCTTTTGTGCCTTCGCGGCGGCGGCGTCGGGGGCAGCGACGCCCGTGATACTCTCGTTCATCGCGAGGGACAGGGCGTCGGAGATCTCGGGCCAGCGCGGATGGGGGCCGCGGGGCTTCGCTGAGGCCATCTGCGCAGCGAACACCTTCATGATGGGATCATTGGTGAACTGCGTAGCGGCCACGTCCTTGCGCGACGCGATATAGCCGAAATCGTTGATGTAGCTCTTCATCTCGGCCGGGCTCGCGACGAATTTGAGGAAGGCGATCGCCTCGTCCACCTTGTCGCCCTTGACGACGCCGAAGTTCTCGCCGCCGAGGTCGGAGGCCGGCTTCGCGCCAACGGGGAGCTGGACGACGTTCCACTTCAGGTTGGGCGCCTGCTCGCGCATGGTCGGGACCTGCCAGGGCCCATTGACCATCATCGCAAGGTTCCCCGAAATGAACTGATTCATGACGTCGCCCTGAGTCCAGTTGATGACTTCCTTGGGCATCGCACCGCTCTTCACGAGGTCACGGACCAGCGAGAGTGCCCGGATGCCGTTGGCGTTGTTGATCTGGAAGGATGTGTTGCCGCTGCCCCAGAGGAAGCACAGGAAACCGAAGGTGCCTTCCTCGTTCTGGACCGAGCTGATGCCGAAGCCGTGCACGTTGCCCTTGGTCGTCTTGAGGGCGACGCTCTTGAGCTCGTCCCACGTCTTTGGGGGCTTGACCCCGGCGGCCTTCAGCATGTCCTCGTTGTAGTAGAGCGAGAGACAGTTGCTCCCGAAGGGAATGCCGTAGAGCTTGCCGTTCAGCTTGCAGGAGTTGAGCGGCCCCTCGAAGTACTGCTTGAGGTCGGGCCACAAGGCCAGCTTGTCGGAGATGTCGGCGAAGATGCCCATTGCGGAGTAGGACGCGTGGTCCGGATTATCGATAATCACGATATCCGGCAGCTCCGAGGCAGCAGCGCCTATTGAAAGCTGCTTCTTGAAGTCCGCGAAGGGGATGTACTTCGTCACGACCTCGATCGTGTTCTGAGAAGAGTTGAAGTCCGTGCAGACCCTGGCGAGGGTTTCCTGATGCTTCGGCGTTTCCCAGTAATTCCAGACCGTTACCGTCTTCTTCGACTGGGCGAAGGCGCCGCTCGTGAACACCGCGAGCATCGCGACGGTCACGAAAGCCGATACGAGGAATCTCTTCATGCTGAACCTCCTTGCATTCGAGTAGTGGCTGCGATGAGCCCCTGCGCTGGAAAGGCATGGTAGTGGAGGAATTTCAAGGGCGCAACGCGAATCTCTTAAGAAAGGTGGACAAATCTACGCTGACCGGGCGTTTCGTTAATGATTCGCCCTGCGGTA
>JBEKXR010000432.1:0-3842 GCA_049511935.1 Spirochaetia bacterium
GAGGCCGGCCCAACCTCGAGACTTGGCGGTTGGAGCCCTGTTTGAACCTCCGGGCGCTTTCCCGGTTTTGGCGCTTCTTAAACCCAAGCCGGAAGCTCTCAACATTCGTTGACACTGATCTGAAAAGATGTGATGCTATACACATGAAACGTACAAACCTTATGCTTGATGAGCAGCTCTTGAAAGAAGCGACCCGGCTCGCCGGAGGCAGGACGTATTCAGGAACCGTCAACCTTGCTCTTCATGATTTTGTGCGGAGAGCCCGAGCACGTCGCATTCTCGACCTTGCTGGATCCGGGCGATGGGAAGGCGACCTCGCGGAAATGCGCGTCGACGCTCCCCGTTCGCGCAAAGGCAAACGATGATCCTCGTCGATACTTCTATCTGGATCGCCGTGTTCAGGAAAAAAGCTGCGTTTCGAATTGAGGATGCTGTCGAGTTCGACGAAATCGCTACCTGCCTTCCCGTGATTCAGGAAGTGCTCCAGGGATTCCGGGAAGAGCGAGCGTATAGAATGGCACGCGATGCCATGACTGCTTTGCCGATTGTCGAATCCCCCATGGAGGAATCGCTCTTCATCGAGGCCGCCGAGCTCTATCGCGCCGCGAGGCGACAGGGCCTGACCATCCGGTCGTCGGTTGATTGCCTGATCGCGGCCTGCGCGTTGCGCCATGACCTTCCTGTGCTCCATATGGATCGGGACTACGAGCTGCTCTCCAGAATTTCGACTCTGACTACAAGACCTGTGAAATAGGAGGTTCATCCGGAAACACCGGGAAATCCGCTCGAATTGCAAGGAAGAAGTATTCGTTATCCCCGAATCCGTACGCCACTATTGTAACGACCTTGAACTTGTTGTTGGTGCCCTCCAGCAGGTTTGTGCCCAGCCTCCAGCAGCGGTGCGCCGGGTTTGAAGCCTAGTGCGTCGAGAGGTTCTGGGCGACCTTCACCAACGGGCGATGTGGTTGCGAGCGGCAAGGCCGTGCCATTCCCTCCAGAACCACTTGCCGCCTCGCCGTGGCTGTGACATTATTCTTTTCGCGGACCCCCTGTCCGTTGTAAGTTCGTGGAAATCTCTGCAAGCAATTGCAAGTCCTTGCAATCTCCGGAAGGTTCCGCTAGTCCCGGAAACTAGTGGAAGAATCGGAACCAGCGGAGCCTAATCCGAACCTGTCTGCGACCTCCTCCTCCTGAATTCTCTTCCAGCATGTGTAACTCACCAGCTGGTTAAGTTTTACGGGGGCAGGTCAAAGTCACGGTCCAAATCCAGTATCGCCCAGACAAAACCCTACGTCGCCGGGAAATGGGGAGCCACCGGACAATTGGCGCTTCCATGCATCCATGGTTCTGTCATTCATCCTCAGCGTCGATAGTTCGCCCATTCAATACTGATCGGGTCGCGGACCCGACTCCACTATTGCCATTTTTTCCTCACGTGCCTGCAGGAAGCATCATTGCTTCAACCTACAACCCCTGCACATCACCCTAGAGGAGGCTGCCGCATCTTGTCGGGCATGGGCCGTCGCGGGGTCGGCGGCTCTGGGCGCAACGCGGGCCTATCGCTGGACCCTTCCTGATCCCGATCCGCCCATCAGGGCCTTCACCTCGGCCACGGACAGAAGCGGCAGGTCGCCGGGAATCGAATGCTTGAGGCACGATGCGGCAACGGCAAACTCCAGCGCCTCCTGACGCGACGGCAGGTGGGTCAGGCCGTAGATGAGCCCGGCGGCAAAGGTGTCCCCCGTGCCCACACGGTCAACGATGTCGCGGATCTCGTAGTGGCGGGAGACGAGGAACTCCTTCCCCGTATGAAGGACCCCCGACCAGCCGTTCTCATCGGCTGACCTGCTTTCCCGCAGTGTGATGGCGATGCTCTTCAGGCTGGTATGCGTGGAGAGGACCTTCTCGGCAAGCGCGCGGTACTGCGCCGGGTCCAGCTTACCCGACTCCACGTCCACGGGCACGGAAACGCCCAGGGCTTTCTGGCAATCTTCCTCGTTGGCGATGGCTACGTCCACGTACTTCACGAGCTCCGCCATCACCTCGGGCGCACTTTTCCCGTACTTCCAGAGGTTCTTGCGGTAGTTCAGGTCGCAGGACACCGTCAGTCCCTTCTGCTTCGCCGCCCGCACGGACTCAAGGGAGAGATCCGCGGCGGACTGGGATATGGCCGGGGTAATACCCGTGATGTGGAACCAGCTCGCATCCGCCAGGACTGCCGGCCAGTCGATGTCGCCCGGGCGGGCCTCGGCAATGGCTGCCCCCGCCCTGTCGTAGATGACGACGGAGGGCCGCTGGTTTGCGCCGGCCTCGAGAAAGTAAATCCCCAGGCGCGCGCCTTTGCGCACAATCCGCGATGTGTCTATGCCGTGCTTTCGCAGCTCGCCGACACATGCGTCGCCAATTGCATTTGCAGGGATCACCGACACGTAGGATGTCTCGCAACCGAAGCGGGCCAGGGCGGTTGCGACGTTGGCCTCACCGCCACCGAACGACGCCTCAAAAAACGGACTCTGGAAGAAGCGTTCCGCTCCGGGCGGCTTCAGGCGCAGCATGATCTCACCGAAGGTTACGAATCGCGGCATGACGTCCGTCCTACTTCTGCAAGAGATGAATGGCAAAACCCGAAACCTCGATATCGAGATAGACCGCGATCATCCGTCCGTCCTTCTCCTTGGCCGTCTCCTTCCTGACGGAGGCTCCCTTGCGGGACAGCCAGGCTATGGCGCGGGTGATGCTGAGCGTGGAAATCGCGATATGTCCGTGGGAGCCGATGTAGGGGCTCTTCATGAACTCGAAGCCCGCGCCAGCGAAGGTGGAGCTGGACCCGTCCTTCACCGGGAAGGAGAACAGGCGAGCCATGGTCTCCGCCCCTGCCATGGCCTTGTCGGCACCGCCCTCGTTTATCCCCAGGTGCGCGAGCTCGAAGCCAAGTGACAGCTGGACGGCTTCACGGGCTAGCTTCGTGATTTCGTCGAACCTCCCGGTGGCGATCGCCGCTTCTCTGGCGATCCAAGTACCGCCGACGGCGTGGACACGGTTGAAGGACAGGTAATCCCTGAGGTTGCCCGGATCGATCCCGCCGGTGGGCATGAACTGCACGCCGGAGAACGGGGCGGAGATGGCCTTGAGGAACTCTATGCCGCCGGAGGCTCCCGCCGGGAAGAACTTGAGCACGGACAGGCCCCGCTCCAGCCCCATCTCGATTTCCGAAGCGGAGCTGATGCCTGGCGCCACGGGGATGCCCCTCTCCAGGCAATGGTCGACGATCTTCGCATTGAAACCCGGCGCCACGATGAAGCGCGCTCCCGCGGCAACCGCACGGTCAACCTGGTCCGTGGTGAGCACCGTGCCGGCGCCGACGAGGATCTCCGGCGCCTCGCGGCACAGGATCCGAATGGACTCTTCGGCAGCGGCGGTGCGGAAGGTGATCTCCACCACGGGAAGGTCGCCGGCGATGAGCGCCCGACCCAGAGCGGCCGCGTCGGAGGGCTTTTCAATTTTCACGACCGGTACGATCCCGATCTCGCCAAGCCTGTTGAAAACATCGTGCATCGCCTCACGCCTCCTTTTCGATGCTATGGTCGAGGTACGGCGATACCCCGGCCCAAAGGGCAGCTGCTTCTTCAAGTTTGGGACCGCGCGAAGTTCTCACGAGGATCGTACAGGGAATCATACGGCCGATCTCATGTCTTGGTACACCTCACACCCCTCTTCGCCGAGTGTAGCGTTCGATGAAGCAGTAGGGGTACGGCAGCGGAACTCTGCTGGTGGCCTCGAGGAGTGCTGCCTCCTCTTGGTGCAGCTCCCAGCCCACGCCCCCGAGATTTTCGCCGAGCTGT
>JBEKXR010000433.1:0-3840 GCA_049511935.1 Spirochaetia bacterium
AGGGAGAACCGTGTACCTTTTCGCCGGCGGATCAATGGCGAACCTGGCGGCGGGACAGGGCGATACCCTCAATTCCTTCGATATCACAATGGCAACGATGCTTGCGGGGCTCCGCTGCGTCCTTTCCGCCGAAGCCCGCGCACACGCTCCGGGCCTCCATCCGCTCCCCCGGTCCGCATGGGAGGAAGTCGCGCGGCGGGCGGCAGTCGGCGGAACATTCATGGATCGCCGCCTAGTCCTCTCCTTGAGCCCGGGTGAAGCCCGGGACGCCGTCGAACTCGTTGAGCTTCTCCACGTGCATCCAGCGATGCTTCGTGCCGACCTTCCCGAGAACCTCAAGGGCCTGCGCTTCGGAGAGGTCACCCGCGGATTCGCGCTGCATCAGCCTGCAGCGGTAGTGGTCCACCGTGTCGGTCATCGTTCCCGTCGACGGATAGATCTTGGTGCCCCGGCTCTCCACCATCTTGAGCTCCACCGGACTCCCCGCGACCAGGCCTTCGACGCTCTTGCCGAGCTGTTCCACGGGAAGTATGGATTCCACGAACACGTCCAGCCCCACGATGCGGCGCCGGGCGACCTTCACGAAATCGGGATCGGAGGAGACCGACGGCAGGTTCAGCGGACGGTACTCGCGCACTTTCGCCTGCTTCGGCTTCTTCCCCAGCCGTGAGATCACCGCCTCGGTGAAGGCGGTCGTGGAGACGGCCCCCGCATCTCCCACCACGTCTCGGGTGAGCACCCCGTCCTCCAGGGCGGAAAGGACTCCCTGCTCGACCGCCACGGCGGCGGACATCTCGCTGATGTGACGGAGCATGAGCGCAGCAGTGAGAATGAAAGCCGTCGGGTTGATCACGTTCTTTCCGGCATATTTGGGCGCCGACCCATGGACCGCTTCGAAGATCGCCACTTCCGACCCGATGTTGGCGGAGGGCGCGAAGCCCAATCCCCCGATCAGTGCGGAGGTGAGATCGCTCAGGATGTCGCCGTTCATGTTCGTCGTGACGATCACGTCGAACTGCTCGGGCTTCTTGACGAGCTGGTGGGCGCAATTGTCCACGATGATGTGCTGGGCTTCGATCTGGGGATACTCCTTCGCCACGGCCTCGAAGGTCCGCTTCATCATGCCCTCGGTAAGCTTCATGATGTTGGACTTCGTGGCGCAGTGCACGCGCTTCCGGCCCTCCGCCAGGGCCACCTCGAAAGCCAGCCGCACGATCTTTTCGCATCCCTTGCGGGAGATGATCTTCAGGCACTGCGCCACGCCAGGGGTCTCCATGTGCTCGATGCCGGCGTAGAGGTCTTCCACGTTCTCCCGCACGATCACCAGATCGACGCCCCTGCCCGAGTACGGTGTGCGCACCCCGGGAAACTCGCGCACGGGACGAATGTTGCCGTAGGTCTCGAAGAGCTTGCGCAGCGTGACGTTCGCGCTTTTCTCTCCGAACCCCACGGGGGTCTCCAGCGGTCCCTTCAGAACCACCCGGGTTTTCCTGATCGACTCCAGCGTATCCTGCGGAACTCCGGAGGCGATGCCTTTCTTGAATATGCCCGCACCCGCCTGCCGTTCCTCCCATTCAATCCGCGCCCCCGCGGCCTCGACGATCCGCCGTGCGGCGGCGACCACCTCCGGACCGATCCCGTCTCCCGGGATCAGCGTGACCAGGGTCCGTCCCGACGACGTGACATGCACTTTCCTCTCCACTTCGGAATCCTCCTGCTGATGGCGGCGAGCGTGATTTTCTACGACCAAAGTACTGCGCAGCCTTATGATTGGCAAATGCGCGGCGGCCCCAATCAGGAGAGGCCGCAGAGCCGGGCGCTGATTTCCCAGAGCTCGCGACCGGCCGCACCCGTGTCGTACGAAGGCTCGAATGCAACGGCCCGGCCGCGCGCGAAAAACCGGCCCGTGATGCCCTCTACGTCCGGTGACAGCGCGAGGAATCTTCCTGTCGCGGATTCCTTTGCGAAGAACACCGATGCGACCCGGAGGGGAAGGCGGAGAAACCAGGGAAGGTGCGAGGGAAGTCCGGAGCGCACAAGACCGGGATGGAAGGTGTTGGCCGTGACTCCTGTGCCGCCGAGCCTGCGCGCGATCTCGAACGTGAACAGCACTTTGGCGATCGCCGCGCGCAGGGTGGCCTGGAGCGGGCTGAACCCGCCTTCATTCCCCAGTCTCTCGAATCGCGGCTGAAAACGCGCGATGAGGCCCGGCTGTCCCGAGACCGTGAGGATCCGCGACGGTGCCCCCGCCTTCAACAGGTCGACGAGGAGATTCGAGAGGAGGAAATGCCCGAGGTAGTTGGTCGCGAATATTGATTCGACCCCCTCGGGTGTGAGCCGACCTTCCATTGAGAGAAACGCCGCGTTGTTCGAAAGCACGTGCAGGGAGTCATGTTTCTTCCGAACGGTATCCGCGAGAGACCGCACGGATGTCATCGAGGACAGGTCGGCGGCGATCGCCTCGATGCGATCGTTGCCCGTTTCCCCGCGCAAGGCTTCGGCAGCGGCAGCGCCTCTCGCCGCGTCGCGGCTCACCAGCATGACGGCTGCTCCCGATCCGGCCAGGGCCCTCGCGATGCCTCTGCCGACACCCGAGGTCCCACCGGTCACCAGGCAGACTCTCGTGCGCATGATGGATTGTCCTGGATGCTCTGCGTTCATTTTTCCCACACTCCCTCCTTTTCGAGCGCCGCCCGCACCTGCGCGGCCCAGTTCTTCTGTGAACGGGGATTGGCTGGACTCGGATGGGTGATCGACGTGACCCTCGCCCCCGGGTGCGGGGATCCCTCAAGGACCGCACGAACGCGCCTGTCGGCGAAAACTCCGATTCCGACGATCCACTCGGGGCGCAGGACATCGATCACGACCGAAAGGAATCGATCACAGAGAGGAAAAAGGACTGCCTGGTCCTGCCGGCCAATGCGGTCCGGCGTGAGGTTCCTGCCCGCGTCATCGAGAAACATCAAGGGGCAGTAGTTGGAGACGAACATGTCCCGCACAAATCTCTCAGCGGAACCGAAAGCCTCCCGGAAAAGGCCCCAGAGCCGCCTCCCGCTCACCTCGCTGCGGGTGCATTCGAATCCCCGTACCGGGATCCGGGGATGCGTGCCCGCCGGGCTGCCCACAGCTCCAAAGATGCCCAACCACTCCCTGACCATGGACACTTCGCCAAACGGCACTCCTGTCTGTGCCATGCCCCAGGGGCCCGGATTCATCCCCACAAAAACGACCCGCTTCGGCGCGTCCGCATACTTCGAGAGATACAATTCATGCGGCTCGCGCGCGTACACGAGGGGGTTGTAGACGTAGTGAACGGGAGGCGCGAACCCGAGCCTTCCGGCATTGCGCGCAAGAACCCTCGAAGCAGTGACGAGCTGACGCGATGTCGCTCCGGGATCCACGAGACCAAGATACGAAAGCGGGCTCGACCCGGCGAGGGACGAATGCCTGGCCGCGTCCGCAGGTTATGCCTATCTTCTCAGGAACGGGAGTGCCGGGACAATGCAGCTTGAGGTCTGGTCGGATATCATGTGCCCCTTCTGCTACATGGGAAAGAGAAGGCTGGAGACCGCACTGCGCGAGTTCGCGCACAGGGACGAGGTGGAGCTGGTCTGGCGGAGCTACCAGCTCGACCCCGAGCTTCGACCTGCGCCGGGGAAAAGCATCCACGAATACCTCGCCGAGAGAAAGGGCATGACCCGGGACTGGTCGGAGCGCATGCACGGTGAGCTCGAGAAGTCAGCGGCGGAGCTGGGACTTTCGTACAAATTCGGCAAGGTCGTGGTGGCGAACTCCTTCGATGCGCACCGACTCGCGCACTTCGCGCGGAAGAGCGGGATG
>JBEKXR010000434.1:0-3838 GCA_049511935.1 Spirochaetia bacterium
TGTCCGCGCGCAACGGCATGATCGTGCCGGGAGTCCGATCGGCGGCCCGTACGGTGCCTCTCCACTCGGTGTACGACCCGCGGCAGGAGTCGACGAGACTCGCCGAATCGCTGCGGGGCGCCGGATTCCTGGTCGTCTGCGGAATGGGCGGAGGCTTTCACATCGCCGCCCTCCTGGAGGATCCGGGGGTTCACGCCGTCATCGTCATCGAGAAGGATGCCGCCGTTCTCCGCTCGCTGTTCGCGCAGGTCCCGCTCGCGCGGCTGCTCGGAGATCCCCGGGTGGTCCTTGCGGCCGGGCAGGGGGCGATCCGCGAGACCGTCCTGTCCGGGTGGCAGCCGGCGCTCATGGGAGGAATGAGGACGGTGCCCCTTCGGCCCTGGTGCGATCAGGAACCGGCTTTCTTCGATGCCGCCTTTGTCGAAGTCCAGGCCGCGGTGGAGGCGGTCCGGGGAGACTACAGCGTCCAGTCTCATTTCGGAAAACGCTGGCATGCGAACATCGTCATGAACCTGGCGCGGGCGGAGGCGGCGCCGCATGCGATCCGGCCCCGAGCAACCGCCGCGGTCACCGCGGCGGGCCCCTCGCTGGAGCTGCAGCTTCCCCGGCTTGCTGCGGAACGTGACCGGGTTCTGCTCGTGGCGACCGATACGTCGCTTCCGGCGCTCGTGCGATCGGGGATCCGGCCCGATGTCGTGCTTTCGATCGACTGCCAGAATCACGGATACCACCATTTCCTCCAGGGCATCCCGACCGAGACATCGCTCTTTCTCGATCTCGCGTCCCCTCCCCTGCTTGCGAGGCTCCTCGTCCCCCCGGTTTTTGTCGCCAGCGCACACCCCTTCGTCCGGTACATCGATTCCCACTGGAGGAAAATGCCGCCGATCGACACGTCGGGAGGAAACGTCACCCACGCCGCGGTCTCACTGGCCCGGGCCCTCGGCGCGCGGCGAATCGCGGTCTATGGCGCAGACTTCTCCTACCCTGACGGCAAGGCCTATGCCCGCGGAACCTACCTCTACGATTACTTCTGGACGGAACAGAGCAGGTTGTCCCCGGCCGAGGCGAGGTTATTTTCCTTCGTGCACCACTCCACGCAGGCGCGCCGTGAGGTTCATGGCGGGAGGGTCCTGTACACGACCCCTCTGCTTCTCGGCTACCGCGAACGCTTCATGAGGCTCATGAACTCGATGGACGCGGAAATCGTCCCCGTCCCCGGAGCCGGGTTGGATCTTTTCCTCAATGGGAAAAAGTCGGCCGCACCGGCCTCTGCGGAAACCGACCCGTGGCCTCGGTCGGGACAGTCCCCGAGCTCCAGCTGGCGGGAATTCCTGTCAGAGTACGCGCGGAATGTCGAGCGGCTCCCTCCGGTTGGGGCAGTCTCCCACGGGCACGAGAAGGAGCTCTGGAGCACAATCCTGCCGGTGGCCGCACGGGTCGTAAGGGAGGGAGGCGCCCCCGGGCTCCCGGCGCTCGAGGAGGCGCGGCGGTGGTCCCTCCAAAGGATCCGAAGGGTCCTTCAGTTCCCGGAGGGGCCACCGGGGGCGTAGAGGATCCCGGCGTACCCTACGAAGGATGTCCCGGGGACCACATCAGAGCTTGTCATGTAGCCGACCAATTCCCCGGCGCGGGCCCCGGACTCCCGCGCGAAGCGCATCGCCGCGGCCGCGCCGCCGATCGAGCAGGCGGATCTTTCGCGCCGAGCCCGCTCCAGTGCCGCCTCGACGTCCAGGTCGAGCATGCTCTCAACGATTCGCCGATCGTTGACCTCCCGCACCCAGCGCAGGGCCTCGGCGCCGCTACCGGCGGGAGAGAAATCGTAGTTGCTCCCATAGTGGGTGAGATCCGTGGACCCGGCGACCGCCACTCGCCTGCCCAATCCAGCCGCCGCTTCGGCGATCGCCTTTCCGAGGGCCGACGCCAGGGGGGATGGGGGCGCCCGCATTCCCAGGACCATTGCGGCGGGCGCCAGGTAGCGAACAAGCGGAAGATGAACTTCCACCGTATTGTCCCTTTCGCGATCCTCCCGGATGTCCAGACCGATCCTCAAAGCCTCCAGGAGCCGAAGGTCCGCCTCCAGCTCACCGAGTGGCGTGTCGTATGAGCCGTCGAGGGCGGACACTATTCGGTCAGCGGAACCCATGTGTCCGCCGATAATCACGATAGTGTCGATGCCGCGAGTAAGAGACGAGAGCACCTCCAGGGCGAGACGTCCCGAAAAGTGCCATCCCGCGTGGGGCAGAATTCCGGCGCAGGCCTGCCGCGCATGCATGGCAAGGAAGGCCGCGGGACCGTGGGACACGGGGCCCGATTCCTTCATCTCCACGATCTCTCGCAGTGTCTGCTCGGCCGTCTCCGGGTACCACCCCGACGAAAGATACCTTTTTCGCACACCCCTGGAAGCCTCCGGACGACATTTCCTGACGTATGATTTCTGCGCAGGAATTCGCACCTGTGGCGCGGCGCATAGTATACTCCAGTCAGCATCAGGAGAGGAGCATGAATAAGCGTTTTTCCTGGATCTTCCTCCTCGCCAGCGGAGCCTTCTTCGTGTTCATCGTCGGGCTCACCGGCTACCGCATCGAGGACGCCCGCAGGCACAACGCGGCGGCCGTGCGTGAGCATGCGGCATCCCTGGCGGCGAAGGTGCGGTCGCTGAGGGACATCACCGGGAGCCTGCAATCCCCCCTGTTCAAGACGGACATGCGCGACGTGTTCGACGGCGAGCCGCGGCTTCTTCTCCTCTCGTTGCATTCGCCGCAGGACGGAATCGTCTACCTCGTTGCGAGAAACCGGGCTGCCCTGAAGGAACCTGCGCAGATCACGCCGGAATGGCGCGGCACGCCCGTGTACCAGGTGAACAGGGGATCGGAGTTCCTGGTCAGCTCGAGCCTTGGAAGCGACATGCCGGGAATGACGGTGGACGCGCTCTTCGTGATCATGGGGACGGAAGACCTCTACCCCGTCGTCCGGGATGACCTGTACTTCTTTCTCGCATTCCTCCTCGTCTGCGGCGTGGCCATTCTCATTGTCATGAGCGTGCAGCCGGATGCAGAACCACTGCGCCCGAGGGCTTCAGGGACCCGCCGTGCGGACGAGCCTGATCGGGGCCCCATCGCGCCGCGGTACTCCGCGGATTCGGCGCCGCGGTACTCCGCGGATTCGGCGCCCCCGCCCTCGTCCCTGCAAGCGTCCCGCGGCCAGGAGGAGGCTTCACGCGCGCTCACCTCGCCTCGTACGGGACTCGTCTGGGCGGAGTACCTCGAACCGAGGCTGAAGGCGGAGCTCGAGCGCGCCGCCTCCTCCGACCAGGACCTTTCCCTCGCCCACCTCAGGATCGACGAGCCTTTTGCCGACGGGCGTCTGCCCATGGCGTACGCGGAAATCGCGCGGCTTCTCACGCAGTCGTTCCCGCTCCATGACTTGATCTTCGAGACCGGAGACGATTCTTACACGCTCATCATGCCGGACGCGGACGTCGATGCCGCGGTGCGCCCGCTGGAGGATTTGCGCAAAAGGCTCCCCGGCACGCCCATCGAGGGCAGGACGAGGACGCTCTCCATCGGCGTGAGCTCACGCGGAGGGCGCCTTATCGACGCGCGCGTCCTGCGCGAGGAGGCCGACATCGCACTTGCGAAGGCGTCCCGCGAGGGCGGCAACCAGGTAATCGGGTTCCGCGCCGACGCTGCACGGTTCCGTGACACCCTGACCGGCGCGACGACCTAGCGGATCTTCCTGTGCGCCGCGGTACCCCGCGGATTCGCGCCGCAGTACCCCGCGGATTTTATTCCTCACATGCCGATGCTCTTGCGGAGCTCAGCGATCGCCTCGTCCTTCA
>JBEKXR010000435.1:0-3830 GCA_049511935.1 Spirochaetia bacterium
GCTGACCCCACCCAGGATGACGACAAGCACCGCCTGCAGGAGGTACGAGGACCCGTAGCCGACCTTCACGGAATCCACGCGCGACATGATCAGGAGCCCCGCCACTCCGGCCAGGATGCCGGAGACCAGGTAGGTCCGAACAAGGACGCCCCAGTTGCGGATACCCGAGAAGCGGGCTGCCACCGCGTTCATTCCGACCGCGTAGATTGTGAAGCCGAGCCGGGTCTTCTGGAGGAGCACGCCGACGCACACGGCGCCGATGGCGAAAATCACCATCGGCATGGGCACGTAGAGAAGCGAGCCGCTGCCGATGAAGAGGAAGGGCTTGGGGAAGCTCGTGATCGGAGAGCCCTTCGTGACGACAAACGCAATCCCCTCGAAGAGCTTCATGGTGCCCAGGGTCGCGAGGATCGGCGGAATTCGCACCACGGCGACAAGGATGCCGTTGAGAAGACCGCACAATCCCCCGACCGCCAGTGCGACGCTCGCGGTGAGGAGGATGATGAGGAGCATCCGCAGGTCAAAGGGCATCTGCTGGACGACCGCCGTGGCGGAATCCTCCCCTGCCATGATCCCCTTGAGGATGAGCGAGAGATCCAGGTTCCCCGAAGAGGCGACGGAGAGCAGCGTAATCGCCGCCGCGATCCCCGAAAGGGTGCTCACCGATATTATGGAGAGGTCGATGCCGCCGCTCACCATGACGACCATCATGGCGAAGGCCAGGACTCCGAACTCCGGCAGCTGGAAGGCCATCTGCTGGATGTTCGTGAGACTCAGAAACTGCTTGGGGTTCAAGAGAGAGATGAGGGTGAACACCAGGAGGAAGGCGAGGAGGTAGGTCCCGGTCCGTGTGAATCCCGTGCCCCTGCCCGGAGCGGCTCCTTCACGCATCGATTGCCTTTCCCCCTGCCCTGCTCAAGATTTTTCCATACGAGTTGATCCCTGTGCTCACGACGATCACGAGGCCGATCACGACGGAGTCCCAATAGGAGGGGATCCGCATCAGGACAAGGCTGTTGCGGATCAGGTAGATCATCCAGACTCCCAGCAGCGTTCCCCAGACCGTGCCGCGGCCTCCCGTCAAGCTCGTGCCGCCCAGCACGACCGCCGCGATGATATCGAGCATGATGTCCATCAGGTTGAAGGGATGCACATGCCGGACAAGCGAGACATACTGAATCGATGCCAAGCCCGAGAGCAGCCCGACGTAGCAGTAGACGAAGAACTGGATGCGCATGATGTTGAAGCCCGCCCGCTTGGCGGCCTCCGGGTTTCCGCCCAGCGCGTAGATCCCCCTGCCCAGCGCTGAATAGCGCAGGAGGGCCCACGTCAGCAAGGCGATGCCCAGCATCATCACCGTCATGGCCGAGAGCCCCACGGTAACGCCCGATGCCGTCGTCCAGGAGAAGAGGGTCTGCTTGCTGAAACCCGAAAAATAGCGGGGCACCGTATAGATGTACGGGACCCTCGCGAGGGCCAGCATCCCTCCATGGAAGATGCTCGAGGTCCCGAGAGTCACGATCAGTGTCGGCAGCCTGCAGAAATGGACCAGGATCGCGTTGACGCTTCCCATGACCATGCCGACCACGCCGGCAAGGACGAATGCTATCAGGAGATCCCCAGTGAAGAGCTGAAAGAGACGGACCGTCACGAACATTGATACGGTGGCGATCGCGGTGAAGGAGATATCCATGCCCCCGGAAAGCATCACGACGAAGACCCCGATCGCCATGGTGCTCATGATGGAGCTGCTCTTCAGCACGTCGAAGATGTTCTCCATCGTGAGGAAGGAGGAATTGATGCCGTTCACGATCAGGCAGTACGCGACGATCAGCAGGAGGAGGTACATCTCATGGCTCCTGAGCCTTCCGCCGATCGCCCGCCACGCGGTGTCCCTCCGCGCGCCCGTTGCGTCACTCATGTATACAGCAGCTCCTTCAGGAGGCCGTCCTCCGTGATCCTGGATGTCTCGTATTCACCTACGATGCGCCCGCTCTTCATCAGCAGGAGCCTGTTGGTGTGTTGGGCGATCTCCGCCACCTCGTCGCTGATCATGATGACGCCCATCCCTTTGCTGGCGAGTGTCCTCATGATCTCGTGGATCTCTTCTTTCGCCTTCACGTCGATCCCGACCGTCGGTCCATCCATGATGAGGATGCGGGGGGCCCGCTCCATCCACTTGGAGAGCACGACCCGCTGCTGGTTCCCGCCGGAGAGCTGCTTGACGGGACAGTCGGCGGAAGGGGTCTTGATTCCCAGCTCGGATATCCATGACCTGACAAAACCGTCGGTGCGCCTGTCGTCCAGAAGCCCGAGCCGGCCGAGGAGCTTGTCGAGCACCGTCACGATAAGGTTACTTCTGACGGAATGGTCCATGAACAGCCCCTGCACCAGCCTTTCTTCGGGAACGTAGCCCATCCCCAGCGCCATGGCGTCCTGAACCGAGCGGATCCGCCGCGGGGTGCCCGCGACGACGATCTCTCCCGAGTCCGCGCGGTTCATCCCGAAGATCGAAAGCGCCAACTCGGTGCGTCCCGATCCCCTGAGTCCAGCGATGCCGAGAATCTCGCCCGGGCGCAGCGTGAGATTGATGCCCTGGAACTGGCCCTTCTTCGTGAGCTCCTTCACCTCCAGGATGGGTGCTCCTTCGCTCCGGGGGCCCGGCAGCTGCGCGCGCGCGATCTGCCGGCCCGTCATGAGCTGGATGAGCTCGGCCGCGTTCAGCTGGGATATCTCGTAGGTGCCCATGCCCCGCCCGTCGCGCAGGACCGTCACCCTATCCGCGATCTCGAAGACCTCGTTCAGCTTGTGTCCCACGAAGAGAGTCGTGATGCCCTCTTCCCTCAGGCTGCGTATGACGGAGAGAAGGTATTCGACGTCGCGCCTGCCGAGACTCGAGGTCGGCTCGTCCATGATGATGAGCCTCGCGCCACGGGTGATGGAACGGCAGATGGCGACAAGCTGCTGCTTGGCGATGGACAGCTCCTGGACCGTCGTGGAGAGATCGAGCGACACGGAGATCATGCGCATTGCTTCCCGCGCGATGTCCGCCATCTCCCGTCGGCTCACGAAGGGTTTTTTCTCTTGGATGTACTGGCTGACGGAGATGTTTTCTGCGACCGTCAGGTTCGGAAAAAGGGAGAGATCCTGATAGATCACTTGGATCCCCTGCGAGAGGGAATCGAATGCGCTGAGTCGCTTCCACACCTTTCCCCGTATCGCGATGGACGCGCCGGGATCCGGTTGCAGGACACCCGCAATGATCTTGATCAGCGTGGACTTGCCGCAGCCGTTCTCTCCGACCAGGGTATGAACCTCCCCCTCCTTGACCGAGAGATCCGCACGGGAGAGCGCCCTCACGCCGGCGAATGTCTTCGAGATGTTGCGAAGGCAAAGAAAATCTTCGCTCATGGCTGCCGTGCATTCTCCGGTTACCGCCTGCGTAGGCGATGCCGTGTCTCGATCATCCCCCGAGCTCCTGTTCGAAAACGCTGCAGGCGGGTGGCACGGCCGCCTGCCTGCAGCCCATCATTCGCGACCGCCCGGACGCTGGCGGACTTTCTCATCGTCGGCCAGCACGGTGGCGGCGTATCCTTGCATCCTGCTTAGAACGTGAAGTCCTTGTAGTTGTCCTTCGTGATATCCAGGATGCCGCCGATCTCACCAGTGATCACTTTCCCCTTGATCGCGATCTTTCCCAGGCCAGGGATGTTCATGCCATTGGAGATCTTCTTCTTTTCCAGCACCGACTTGATGATATTGGTCGCCGCATAACCGATCTTCTGAGGATCCCAAATTGACACCACTTTTATGGACCCGTCATCCAGGCC
>JBEKXR010000436.1:0-3828 GCA_049511935.1 Spirochaetia bacterium
CAAGGCCAAGGGAATCATCCCGATGGTCACCGACGGCAAGGACGCGTGGCCCCTGTCCCTCACCTACGATGTCCTCATCGAGCGGGTGAACGGCGACTTCTCCCGCCCGCAGGCCGCTCTCGACCGCAAGGCGAAGTTCACCGATCCTGATTTCGTGGAAGGAGCCCGCCAGTTCCTGAAGTTCGTGCAGTCGGGGCTGTTCCAGGACGACCTCATGGTCTCCGACTATGGCGCCTCCCGCAACCTCTTCGGCCAGGGCAAGGCCGCCATGTACGTGATGGGCTCGTGGGAAATGGGCCTGGCAGCGGACACCAACTTCTCCGAGGAATTCCGGGCGAACGTGGATGCCTTCAAGTTCCCGGTGCTCAAGAGCGGCAAGGGCAAGATCGACGACCTCCTGGCCTGGTTCGGCGGAAACTACGTCATCAACGCGGGCTCCAAGTACAAGGATCTCGGCGTCAAGTACCTGAAGTACTACGCGGAGCGCTTCCCGGGCCTCGCATGGGCGAAGCAGGCCACGTTCCCCGCACAGAAGGTGGAGCCGCGTCCCTCCGATTCGCCGGTTGCCAAGAAGCTTCTCAAGGTGCTTGCGGACGCGAAGGTGACGAGCGGCACGGGAACACTGGATCGCTCGACGCCCCAGTTCAAGGAAGACCACCAGAACTTCATCCGTGAGCTCGCCTCCGGATTGACAACCCCCGAAGAGTTCTGCAAGAAGCTGGATGCATCGGCGGAGAAGGCTTCGAAGCAGCAATAGTCGATCCGAACGCGATTTTCCCAGCGGCGCTCCATGGAAGGAGCGCCGCATTTTCGTGCCGGGACAGGGGGGTCCGTCGGGTGAAAGCCTTATTCGGAAACGGGAAGGTGATCGCGGTACTGGTGCTGCCGGGGTTGGCGGTCATGGTGTTTTCCCTGGTCGTGCCTATCGGTTTTTCCGCCTACTACGGGCTCACCGACTGGGCGGGATTCGGGAAATTCCACATGATCGGCCTCGATAACTACCGGGAGATCCTCACCGCGGACCCGGTCTTCTATCGCTCGCTCTTGAACGCCTTCATTCTGATGATGGTGACGATATTCCTCCAGAATCCCGCCGCGTTCGCGCTCGCGGCGGTCCTGTCCCACCTGACGGCGCGCTTTTCGCGGCTGCTCCGGACCGTCTACTTCGTGCCCGCCGTCCTGTCCCTCGTGGTGATCACCAAGCTCTGGGTCAACATTTTCAACCCCACGTACGGCATCCTCAACAAGGTGCTGCATTTCGTCGGGCTGAAGAGCGTCACCATCTCGTGGCTCTCCAATCCCCATACCGCCCTGGGAGCGGTGCTGTGGATCATCCTCTGGCAGGGGTTCGGGTGGGCGCTCCTCTTCTATTATACGGGATTGATGACGGTGCCCTCGGAGATCGAGGAGGCGGCCAGGGTGGACGGTGCAAACTGGCTCCAGGCTCATCTGCGCGTCATCATCCCGTTCATGTTTCCCGTCATCTCGGCGGTCATCGTGATCGATGTCATCTCCTCATTGAAACAGATGGAGATGATCTTCCTCTCCACTGAAGGAGGGCCGGGTCAGCTGACCCAGTTCGTTTCCGTCTATCTCTACCAGAAGGCATTCATTGCCAGCGCCTACGGCTACGGCAATGCCCTCTCCGTTCTCTTCGTCATGGTGGCCGTGGGGCTCACGCTCGTCGTGCAGAGGATGCTCAGGAGGAACGACGATGCGCAGTAGGGTTGTGGGCAAGTCCGTGCTGTACCTGTTCCTGATCGTCCTCGCTTTCCTCCAGCTCTTCCCCCTCCTCTGGGTTTTCGACTACTCCCTGCTGAAGTCCGGTGACCTCTTCGGCCCTGAGCTTCTGAAGATGCCGCTGCATCCGCAGTGGGGAAACTACATCCGCGCCTGGGTGGACGGGAAAATCCCCCGCTATTTCCTGAACAGCACGATCGTCGTGGTGAGCTCCGTTGCGGTCTCGACGCTCATCTCTTTCTGCCTCGCGTACTCGATCACGCGCATGAAGTGGAAGCTCCGTCCCGTGGCGGTGGCCACGGTCACAATGGGCATGGTGGTGCCCATTCATACAACCCTGCTCCCTAATTTCCTCTGGTTCAGCTACTTCGGCCTTATCAATACGCACCTCGGGCTCATCATTCCCTACGTCGCCTTCACGATCAGCTTCAACACGCTGGTCTTCATGGGCCAGCTGCGAACGCTCCCGCGCTCCATGGAGGAGTCCGCGTTCATCGACGGGGCCTCCTGGCCCCGAATCTTCTGGAGCGTCGTTGCCCCGATGGCGGGCGCGGCGACCGTCACCGTCTGCCTGATGACCTTCCTCAGCAACTGGAACGAGTTCATCATGGCATACACGTATCTCGCCACCGACGACCTCCGGACGCTGCCCTTTTCCATCATCAAGTTCCAGGGCGTGTACCGCTCCGACTACGCGATCCAGTTCGCGTGCATGACCCTCGTGGCCGCGGTCCCCCTCGTCCTGTACTTCTTCTTCTCCAAGCGAATCATGGCCGGAGTCACCGCCGGCGCGTTGAAGGGGTAATCATGGCGCAACGAAACTTTCTCGATTTCCCCCCGGGTTTCATCTGGGGAACGGCCACCTCCGCCTACCAGATCGAGGGGGCGGCGGATGAGGACGGCAAGGGCGAATCCGTCTGGGACCGTTTCGCGGCCACCCCGGGCCGGATCGCCGACGGCAGCGACGGGCGGGTGGCCTGCGACCATTACCACCGCTACGCCGAGGACCTGGATGCGATGAAGGCGCTGGGCCTGCGCGCCTATCGGTTCTCCATCTCCTGGCCCCGCGTGATCCCGGACGGAGCGGGGGCGGTCAACCCGAAGGGGCTCGATTTCTACGAGCGGCTGATAGACGGGATGCTGGCCCGCGGGATCCGCCCCTTTGCCACGCTGTTCCACTGGGACCTGCCCCAGAGGCTGCAGGAGGCCGGCGGCTGGACCAGCCGCGCCACGGTGGACGCCTTCGTCCGCTACGCGGATGTCGTGGCGCGGCGCCTGGGGGACCGGGTGAAGGACTGGATGACGCACAACGAGCCGTGGGTGGTCGCCTTTGTAGGGCATTTGTTCGGTGACCATGCCCCGGGCCTGAAGGATCTCCGCACCGCCCTCGCCACGGCGCACGGGATCCTGCTCTCCCACGGCCTCGCGGTTCCTGTTCTCCGCGCCGCCTCTCCTGGGGCGCGCGTGGGGATCGTGCACAACCTCGAGTGGATCGAGCCTGCATCCCTGCGGGAGGAGGATGTAGCGGCTGCCCGACGCCACGACGGCGCCTTCAACCGCTGGTTCCTGGATTCGGTGTTCCGGGCCAGCTACCCCGAGGACATGCTCGCCTGGTACGGCGCCGACGCCCCGGCTGTTGCCACTGACGACATGAAGATCATTTCGACGCCCACTGATTTTCTCGGCGTCAATTACTACACGCGGAGGATCATCGCGCAGGACCCGGCCGGCCGGGGCACGACCGGCAGGAGCGTGTTCGCCGCACGCCAGGTGCATTGGCCATTCGTGCCTCGTGCCGATTTCGAGGAATGGGAGATTGCACCCGAAGGGCTGTACCGGACATTGCTTCGGGTTGCGCGTGAGTACCGGCCCGGCTTCATGTACGTCACCGAAAACGGGACGTCGCTCCCCGATGCACCGGGGGCCGACGGGGCCGTGCACGACCCCGTGCGGCTGCGCTGCATCGCGCGCCACGCGGCCGCGGTGCGACAGGCGGTGACCGACGGGGCCGACGTGCGCGGGTATTTCCTCTGGTCCTTCATGGACAACTTCGAATGGGGCTTCGGTTTTTCCAAGCGCTTCGGAATG
>JBEKXR010000437.1:0-3821 GCA_049511935.1 Spirochaetia bacterium
CGTGAGTGCACATGGAATGCACGGAATGTGGCCGGGGGTTCACCCGGCCGTGAAGGGACTGCGCATCGCGGGTCTCGTCGTGCTGGGGGTCATCGGGGCAGCTCTCTTCGCCCTGGTGTTCGGGTGGCTGGTGATGCTGTTGTGGAACTGGCTCATGCCGGCCATTTTCCACCTCGGAGTGATCACCTACTGGCAGGCCTTCGGCATCGTGGTCCTTGGCAAGCTGCTCTTCGGCGGGATAGGCGGAGGGCGCCACGGCGGGCGCGGGCCCAGGCACTGGAGGGGCGGCCCCGGAGACGGACCGCACGGACCCGGCCGGGCACGGGACGAGTGGCGCTGGTACCGCGAGTTCTGGGAGCAGGAAGGCAGGGAGGCGTTCGACCGCTTCGCTCAGAAGAAGAGCACTGAATCCAGCGGCGGAAGTTCGCAGCCGACGAGCACCTGAGACAGCGCACAACGTACCATGATGCGTGGGCAGACGCCCCGGGGGGCCCGAGCAGGAATGCGAAGGGCCCGCTTTCTTCGGCCCGAAGGGCCCCCTTTCTTTTTCTCCTCTGGCGCTGGTAAGGTGGAGTGCCGTGAAACGACGCACGAGCGGAAGAGCGGAACAGGCGGCCACCTGGATGGGCATAGCGGGGAACGCCGTGCTTTTCGTGGCCAAGATCCTCGTCGGCCTGTCCTTCAATTCGATCGCGATCATTTCGGATTCATTCAACTCCCTCACCGATATCGTCGCGTCCACCATTGTCCTCATCAGCGTGCGCAGCTCTTACAGGGCACCTGACGCCGACCACCCCTTCGGCCATGCGCGGGCGCAGCCCCTCGCGGGCCTCGTGGTGGCCATCCTCACGGGGATCGTCGGATTTGAAATCATCACGCAGTCCTTCGGCCGGCTCTTCGGCGGGCAGCGGATCCAGCCCGGCATCCTCCCCCTCATTCTCCTCGCGGCCGTCATGGTGGTGAAGCTCGCCATGCACATCGTGGCCCGGGTCACGGCGGAGAGAACGCGAAGCACGGCGCTCATGGCATCGGCCATTGACCATCGCAACGACGTGCTGATCTCCGCGGCCGTCATCCTGGGCGTTGGCGCCTCGAACCTTGGTTTTCCGATATTCGATCCGCTGGCGGCCATCGCGGTCGGCTGCTGGATCATCTGGGCGGGATTCCGCATCGGCCGAGACAACATGAAGTACCTCATGGGCGCAGCCCCTCCGGCCGAGCTTGTGCAGAGGATCAAGGCCATCGCCCATGCGACCGACGGCGTTCTCGGGCTGAACGACGTGTTCGCGCACTACGTGGGCACCTCGGTGGAGATCGAAGTGCACATCAACGTGGACAGGCGGCTGACGATCGAGGAGGCACACGAGATAGGACAGAAGGTCCAGCGGGCGATCGAAGACATGGATGAAGTCTCCCGAGCGTTCATCCACATCGACCCCCTTGAAACCCGCGAGGCTGGCCGGAAGACATGAGGGGGTGACTGCCGCACGGGCACTCAGGTCCTCCGGCCGCGGGGGCACGGCGCACCTACGCTTCGCTCAGGAGCTGTTCGATGCGGTTGAACACCGTGTGATCCAGATCGTCCTGCACGGTGACCGACTTCACATCGTAGAGCTTCCTGAGCTGCTTCACGATCTGTTCGAGACTCTCGTCGTTTCTCACCAGCAGGTACATGGCGCTTTCGACCCCCCCGTCCACGGGGGCACACAGGATCCCTTCGAGGTTGAAGCCCCGGCGCGAGAACAGGCCGGTGATGTGGGACATGGCGCCAGGGTGGTTCCTGACCATGAGCTTTACGATGGTGTTCGGCAGGCCGTTCATGCGTCACCCCCGCGCGACCAGATCGCTTCAATGTTACTTTTCCCGGGCGGGACCATGGGATAGACATTTTCCGTCTCCGGCACCGCGATGTCCAGCAGCACGGGCCCCTTGATCGCCAGGGCGCGCGCGAGCGCCCCGTCGTCGTGGGCCATACGGATCGTGCAGCCCGGAATGCCGAAGCCCCGCGCGATGGCGGCAAAGTCGGGCCGCGAGTCGAATCGGGAGGCGACGTAGCGCCCGCCGTAGAAGAGCTCCTGCTGCTGCCGGACGAGCCCAAGGTAACCGTTGTTGAAGACGCAGATCTTGATGTCGAGATCGTTCTCGGCGATCGTTGCCAGCTCCTGGATGTTGATCAGCAGCGAGCCGTCACCGGTCAGCACCAGGACAGTCTCGTGGGGGTGTGCCAGAGCCGCGCCCATGGCGGCAGGAAGGGCGAACCCCATGGTGCCGAGCCCGCCCGAGGTGAGAAACCTGCGGGTGCGCCGCACCGGCCACGACTGCGCAGCCCACATCTGGTGCTGGCCGACGTCAACGGTCACGATCGCGTTCTCGGGCGCCGCCACGGCAAGCGCGTCCACCAGCCTGGCGGGATGCGAAGGATCATCGGGGGTCGCGACAGGGTGGTCCGTGCGCAGCGCGTGGATCTCCGCTCTCCAGGTCTCGCGCGTCGACCGGGCAACAAGCCTGTTCAGCCTCCACAACGCGCGTTTCACGTCGCAAACGGCGGAAATATCGGGGCGCCGGATCTTTCCGATCTCCGCCTCGTCGATGTCCATGTGGATGACCCGTGCGCGCGGAGCAAATCCTGCAACGGAGCCCGTGGCACGGTCGTCGAACCGCACTCCCAGCGCGATCAGAAGATCCGCTCGATCGACGGCGAGGTTCGTCGCCCGGCTGCCATGCATCCCCAGCATGCCGAGATGAAGCGGGTCATCCGGGTCCATGATGCCCAGCCCCATGAGCGTGCAGACAACCGGTATCCCGCACGCCGCGGAAAGCACGCGCACCTCCGCTTCAGCTCCTGAGGCAACCACGCCTCCCCCGACGTAGAGGAGGGGACGATCCGCGGAGGCGATGAGACGCGCCATGGCGGCGAGCACGGCCCCGTCCGGTTCGGGGGCAGGATCAGCGACACCCGGCGCGGGAAGGCTGTCCAGGTCGGTCGACGCCTGCTGCACATCCTTGGGCAGGTCGATGAGAACCGGGCCCTGCCGGCCGGACAGCGCGAGGCGAAACGCCTCCGGAACCACCTCCAGGAGCTCTGAAACCGAGTGGACCAGGAAGTTGTGCTTGGTCACCGGGATGCTCATCCCATAGGTGTCCACTTCCTGAAACGCGTCCGTCCCGATCAACCGGGAGGCGACCTGGCCCGTGACGGCGACGATGGGCACTGAATCGAGCTTGGCGTCGGCAATCGCGGTCAACAGGTTGACGGCACCGGGGCCGGACGTGGCAAAACATGCAGCCGCCGTGCCCGTTGACCGCGCAATGCCCTGGGCGAGGAATCCGCCTGCCTGCTCGTGGCGGACGAGAATATGGCGCAGATCGCTCTGGCCCAGCGCGTCGTACACCGGGAGGTTGGCGCCCCCCGGTATGCCCGCGACGATCCCGATGCCCTGCCTCTTCAGGAGCTCCATCAGGAGAGAGGCGCCGGTGTACTTCATGACTTCTCCTTCACGAAAAAAAAGCCCCTTTCGGTGTCCACCGAAAGGGGCTCATCTCAACCGAGTTGAGAAGCCTACGGTGCACACACGGACGTGCCTCCCGGAAGTACGACGACTACGAGGACGAGCGCGATCCGTGTCTGTCCAAGGCTTATATTTCGCATAACCACCTGCAAGTTACACCGGGAAGGGCGTGCCGTCAAGCAGGGAGTCCCGAGAGCAGAGATTCCCCATTGGCGCGTAGGTCGAAGCATGGGCGAGGGGGAGGAGGATTGCAGCGCCCGCGAAGCACCGATGTTGTGTATATTGAGAGTCGGAGGTCGATCTCCGACGATT
>JBEKXR010000438.1:0-3813 GCA_049511935.1 Spirochaetia bacterium
ACCAGGGCACATATTCGGCGAGGTGACCGGAGGTCTCGGTCATGAAATACCCGAAGTGCCGGAAAACCTCACCTCTCACCTTCTCGCTCTTGTAGATCTCGGGGCGATCCATTGCCTTCGCCAGCCGGGGGTACAGGTCTTCTCTTCCCCTGGTGAGGGTGAGGAACCAGTCCATGTGGTTGATGCCGCCGCAGGTGTACTGGATCTCTTCCTTCGGCACGTCGATGAACTGGGCGATCTGCTCGATCGTCGTCTGTACGCCGTGGCAGAGCCCCACGAAGGACACTCGGCTCGCCTTTCCGAGGGCGAGGCAGTTGCCTGCCATTGGGTTGGCATACTGCAGCATGATCGCGCCCGGACGGGAGAGCTCTTCCATGTCGCGGGCGATCTCGAGGAGGACCGGGATGCTCCGCATTGCCCGAAAGACTCCCCCCGGCCCGAGGGTGTCTCCGACGCACTGGTCGACCTTGTACTTCAGGGGGATCTTCCAGTCGATTTCGAAGGCCTCGACCCCTCCCACCTGGATCATGACGACAACGAAGTCCGCATCCTTCAGGGCTTCGCGCCGATCCAGCGTGGCCCACACCGAGCCCTGCACGCCATTGTCCTTCAGCATGCGGCGGCCGAACTCCTCCATCGCGCGGAGCTTCGGCTCCGTGCGGCTCATGAGGGCGAACTCGCTGCCTCCCAGGGCCGGGGTGGCCATGATGTCCGCCATCAGGGTCTTGCAGAACACGACGCTCCCCGCGCCGATCATCGCGATCTTCTTTCCCATGGTGGTTGTCTCCTTCCCGGCGCCGTTCCGGCGCGGCTGATCAGGCAGCGGCATCCCACTGCTGACGGATGAACCGGATGCCCTCGCCGTACAGCGCCTCGGGGCTCTCGAAGATGTCCCTCCAGATCCGGGTGGCCGCGGCAAAGGCGGGCAGCACCCTGCCGAAAGCCTCGATCGTGAGCCAGTTGTCGTAGCCCGTCGAGCGGAGAGCCCTGAAGATGCCCTTCCAGTCGTTGTGGCCCCGGCCGGGCACGCCCCGATTGTTTTCTGAGATATGGACGTGGGTGATGATGTCACGATGGGCGCGAATGCTCGCCGCAGGGTCGGCTTCCTCGATGTTGGCGTGGAACGTGTCGAACATCGCCTTGAAATTAGGCATCCCCACCGCTTTCACGTGCTCCGCGACTCCGTCCATGGTCGTGAGGAAATAGGCCTCGAATCGATTCAGGAATTCGACCGCGAGGGTGACGCCGGCCTTTGCCGCGTGCTGCGCGGAGGCGCGCGCATGCTCCACGGCCCGTTTCTTTTCCTCATCGGAAGGACCCGTGCCGGTGAACAGGCCCACGGGCTGGTAGAACGGGCCGCACAGCAGGTCGGCTTCCAGGGCGCTCGTGCAGTCGATGACGCGCTTCATGAAGTCCAGCGCGTTCTGCCGCAGCTTCCCGTCTGCGCTCACCGGGTTGTGCCGGGCATCGGGCATGTTGGTCACGACGTCGCAAAGAAGCCCATTGTCGCGAATCACCTTGCGGACCTTCTCGTAGTAGGCAGACGTTCCCTCCAGGATGGGGACCTCCACGCCGTCGTATCCCGCCTTCGCGAGTTTCTCGATGATCGGGAAATGCTGCTCGGTGACGTGTGAGGTCCAGAGCAGGAGATTGAAGCCGGCTTTCATGGGGCGCCTCCGAGGAATTCAATTGGGAGGGCTTCATTGTATAGGCCGGGCGAATTCAAATGTCAAGAAAAAGTGCGCCGTCCCGAATGGCCGCCCCGCGGCCTACCGCATCGGCTGCATTCCCATTTTCGCCCATTCCTCCCGGGCCGGACCGTAGATCCCGGGCACGACAAGCCCTGCCTGCCGCATCAGGACGGTCATCTGGCCCCGGTGATGGATCTGGTGGTGCACGAGGGAATCCAGGATGTCCCCCCTTCGCCACGCGCTTCCGTACATCGGGATTTCATCCCCCAGCATGTCGTCGCGCCACTCCTCCCCAACTCGTTGGGCAAGAGAAAGGCTCGCTGCCTTGTACGCGGCGACGATCCCGGAAGCGATGATGGGCTCAGGGGAATCTTCCGGCGGTGAAAGGACCTCGAGCCCCGCCTTTCCTCCCATCTCTCCCAGGGTGAGAACAATGTGCCACGCGAGAAAACCCAGGGTCCGCCCCTCCGGCCCGACCCTCTGGGGCAGCGAGGCATCGGTGAGGCGTGTCAGAATCCGGAGCGTCGCCTCACTTTCTTTGTCCCAGTCCTTGAGGAACAGATCGATCGTGGGGTACATCCTGTGCCTCCTCCCCTATTCCGAAGCGCTTCTCCAGCATCTCGTAGTAATCGATGACCTGGCGCACCCATTTCCTCTTCATGGAATAGGGATGGTAGTAAAAGGAGCGCTTGAAACCGTAGGCAATGATGTCCTTGAGCTGGTCGGGGGCGATGCCGAAATTTTCCAGCGCAAGGGTGAGCTCCTTTGTCACGGAGGTGTGGGACATCAGCCGGTTGTCGGTGCAGAACGTCAGGGAGAGCTTGTGGGCCAGCATCTGTCTCACGGAATGTTCGTTGATGTCCCTGAGCGTGGGAGAGGTCTGCAGGTTGCTGGTCAGGCAGACCTCGATGGTGGTGCGGTTCTCCGCGATGTAGTCCACCAGGTTGGCGATATAGGCGCGCTTGTCCTGCACGCTTCCGGAATAGATGAGTCCCTCGTCGAAGAGGTGCAGACCGTGCCCGATGCGGTCCGCGTGGAGCTTCGCCACTGCCTGGAAGATCGACTCCGGCCCGTAGGCTTCCCCGGCGTGCACGGTCTTTCTCATGAAATTCCGGTGCACGTAGTCGTAGGACTCCTCGTGAGCGCTGGCGGGGTAACCCGACTCGCTTCCGGCAAGGTCGAAGCCGACGATCTGCACGTCGGTGTCCCGGCGCAGCCGTACGCCGGCCCGGGCGAGCTCCAGGCTTGCGGCCCGGATCACTTCCTGCTGACTGGAATAAGAAAGCAGCCGGCAGAAATCGCTGTAGTAGGCGGAGAAGCTCTCGTCGAAGAATCGAAGGGCGCAGACGATGATACCGTAGTCGAAGGGAGGTTCGCCGGGGCCGAGGGACTTGTTCGCTTCCTCGCGGGCGCGGCGCAGTCCCTTGTCCACCGACCGCATCACGCTTTCGAAGTTGAACGCGGGCGACATGTGCAGCTGGGGAGCGAATCGGACCTCCACGTAGCGCACCCCTTCCGCCCAGTTGTCCTGGCCGAGCTCGAAGGCGGTCCGCTCGAGCCCCTCCGGGTCCTGGAGCACCTTGAGCGTCCACGTGAACCCCTTGAGATACTCGTTCAGGTCGGCGTAGGAATCCTTGAAAACCAGCTCCCTCAGCCCCGCTTCGGTGGTGGACGGGAGGGTCACGCTGCGTTCCCGCGCGAGCTCGATCAGGGTCGGCAGCCGGAGCGATCCGTCCAGGTGCACGTGGAGATCCGTCTTGGGGATCGCGCGGATGAACTCCTGAGGGTAGCGCGGCATGTCGGTTGGCAGAACGGTACTGCGGCTTGCGGCGCGGGTCAAGGCAGAGCTACGATCCGCCATCGTGGAAGAACAAGTGGACTGCATCGTCCCCGCCGCGGGCAATTCCGTGCGCATGGGCAGCTGGAAGCCGGTCCTCCCCTTCGGGGACAGCACGATCGTCCAGACTGTCGTGACAGCCGCCCTGGACGTCTGCTCCCGCGTGGTGCTCGTGACCGGCTACCGGGGGGCCGAGCTTGCCGTCCTGTTCAAGCGCGATCGGCGTGTCCTGCCCGTGGAGAACCAGTCCTGGCAGCAGGGCATGTTCAGCTCGATTCGAATCGG
>JBEKXR010000439.1:0-3770 GCA_049511935.1 Spirochaetia bacterium
CGGTCTCCAGACCGCTCACGGGTGAGAGATCCTCTCCGAGCCCGGAATCGATGAGCGCCTTGCGCAAGGGCGAACCGGCGCTTTCGACGAGAATCTCGGAGAGAACCTCGTGCGTGACGATCTCGACCGGATCCGTGACGGGGGGCAGCAGCCAGCTCACAGTGACGCTGGATCGCGCCGCGAGGGGCGTGTCCTTCTTCACGGGAAAAGTCTTCTGCAGGCGCCGGGGGACCTCCCAGCGCTTCTGAAGCGGGATGACCGCGTCGGTTTCGATGGCCGAGTACCCGGAGAGGAAATTCTCCTCCAGGAAAGTGAGGATATCCCGAAGCGGAATGTCTCCGTACAAGAATATGCGGCAGTTGGAGGGATGGTAGTAGCGGGCATGGAACGCGCGGGCCGCCTCGAGGGTCAGGCCGGGTATCGCGGCAGGGTCGCCCCCCGAGTCGTGTGCGTACGGGGTGTCGGGAAAGAGCGACCGCGACGTCCATTCTGAGACGATGGAATCGGGGCTCGAGTAGGCACCCTTCATCTCGTTGTAGACGATCCCGGCAAAGCGCATCCGGTCCTCCGCACCGTCCTCCCCTGCCTCCTCCAGCCTCCACGCCTCCTGCATGAAGGTCTCCTTCCTCAACAGGGGACGGAAGACCGCGTCTCCGTACACGGTCAGCAGGTTGAAGAAATCGGCGCGGTTGCAGCTTGCCGCGGGGTAGACGGTGCGGTCAGGATAGGTGAGCGCGTTCAGGAAGGTGTGCATGCTCCCTTTCAAGAGAGCGGAGAAAGGCTCCTTCACGCGAAACTGCTCCGAGCCGCTCAGCACCGAGTGCTCGATGATGTGAGACACGCCGGTATCATCCCGCGGCGGGGTCGTGAAGCAGAAGGCGAACAGGTTCTCCTTGTCGGCGCCGGCGAGGTGGAGGATTTCACAACCCGTCCCCGTGTGGCGGAGCAGCACACCCTCCGCGCGGTACTCGGGGAGAGCGCGGCGAGACGTGACGGTGAAGCCTCGAACGGATTCGTTGCGTGGCATGGCTTCCTGAATATACGGATGGTTCTTCACCGTGTCTACGACAGGCCTTCCGGCGACGCCTCCCCCGGGGGAGCGGGCGAGGTTTTCTGCTATACTCCTGCCCCATGGGACCCTCTCTCCGTCAGCAGCTGATAAGGCATGCGCGGTTCACCGAGGCGATCCGCGCCTTTTTCCGGGCACGCGGGTACGCCGAGGTGGACACGCCCGCCCTCGCCCCTCACCTCATCCCCGAGCCCGCCATCGAGGTGTTCCAGACCGAGTACCTCCCCGCGCGCGGGTCCCCACGCCCGATGTGGCTCATCCCCTCACCCGAATTGTGGATGAAGCGGCTCCTCGCGGGAGGAGCAGGCGACATCTACCAGATCTGCAAGAGCTTCCGCAATTGCGACTACGGCGGGCCGCACCACAACCCGGAATTCCGGTTGCTCGAATGGTACTCGGTCGGCGCCGGTTATCTCGATTCCATCGGGGTGACCGAGGACCTGTTCTCACATCTCCTGGCCCGGACCGTGCCGGGACGCCCCGCGGCCGAGCTTTCTCCGCCGTTCGTCCGAATCACGATGCAGGAGGCATTTCTTCGGTATGCTGGCATCGATCTGGCCCGGTGCCAGGACCTGCAGACGATGAAAGCGGCAGGGCGGGAGAAGGGGATCTCGATGCCGGATGCGCCGACGTGGGAAGAGGCGTTCCACATCGCGTTCCTCACCCTGGTCGAGCCCCGCCTTCCTCGGGAAAAACCGCTCGTCCTGCTCGACTACCCTGCGCTGGTGCCCACGACGGCCCGCCGCCGGCCCGGAACGCCCTGGTCCGAGAGATGGGAGCTGTACGTGGACGGGGTAGAGATCGCCAATTGCTATACGGAGGAGACGGACCCGGGCGAGCTAGGTTCATTCGTCCGGCACGAAGAGGATCGCCGCAGGGGATGCCGCACCTCGCATGCCAGCGATCCGGAATTCGCGGACCTGTTCCCGCCCGGCTTTCCGACATGCAGCGGTGCCGCCCTCGGCGTCGACAGGCTGGAGATGGTGTTCGCCGGAGAAAAATCACTCGAGGGGGTGATCTTGTTCCCGTTTTCCGCTATACTCGGCGGACAATCCGGCAGACACGCGTGAAAGGGATCACATGATCAAGGCAAGCGACATTGCGAAAGGCACGTTCATCCTCATCAACAACCAGCCCCACGTCTGCGTGGAGCGCGAGTACGTGAACCCCGGCAAGGGCTCCGCTTTCGTCCGCCTGAAGCTGAAGAACATCAAGACAGGTTCCGTCCTCCGCCAGACCAACAAGGTGCAGGACAACCTGGAGGACGTCTCCGTCGAATACAAGGAGGTGCAGTTCCTCTACGCCGACAGCGAGAGCTACGCGTTCATGGACACCAAGACGTATGAGCAGTTCACCATCCCCATTGAGGGCGAAGAGGAAAAACGGGACTTCCTCAAGGACGGGGAAAACTACCAGGTCGTCTTCTGGGAGCAGACGCCGATCGACATCAAGCTCCCCACAAAGATGGTCTTCACCGTCTCAGAGGCGGAAAAGGCGGAGCGCGGCGACACGGTGAGCGGCGCCACGAAGGTCATCACCTGCGAGACCGGCCTGAAGGTGAAGGTGCCGCTGTTCATCAAGCAGGGCGACAGGATCCTGGTCAACACGGAAACAAGGGAATACCAGGAACGGGTGAACGCCTGACCGGGGTTTCCACCGCGGACGCCGACAGGCGTCATTCAGCGGACGCCGACAGGCGTCATTCAGCGGACGCCGACAGGCGTCATTCAGCCGGCTCCGAACGGCTCCACTTGTCCCCTGTCCTTTTTCTCGTCGCAGCCGCCCACTTCTTCAATGATATTTACATGGGCTTCCTCACGCCCCTGTACCCGATCATCATGGACAAGTTCGGCCTGAGCCTCTCGCTCGTGGGCGCCGTGTCCATGGTGGCAGCGCTCGCCTCTGCCCTGAGTCAGCCATTCTTCGGCATGCTCTTCGACCGCTTCGGCGGGTCCGCCTCGCTGTACCTTGCGCCTCTCCTGACGGGGCTCCTGGTGAGCGCCCTCGGGATCGCTCCCTCTTTCACGGTGTTTCTCGTCCTTCTCTGCCTCGGCTGCCTGGGCTCTGCCGCGTTCCACCCAAAGGGTGCATCGGTCACGCCCGCCCTCTCCGGGAGTCACCCCGAGGTCGGCATGGCGATTTTCAGCGCCGGGGGCAACCTCGGGTTTGCTGCCGGCCCTGCCGTCATCGCCTTTTTCATTTCCGTCTGGGGGTTCCGCGCGACTCTCATCCTCGCCGTGCCGGCGGCGCTCGTGGCGGGAAGCCTTGCGCTCCTGCTCCCCCTGAACGAGCTGCGGAAACGGGTCGCACGCTCCGCGCGGATCAGCCTGCGGGCACTGACCGCCGACCGCAGCGACCTCGCCATGCTCCTGCGCCTGGTGTTCATCAACTTCTGCCTGACCGTGGGAGTGAGAGGCTTGAGCACCTTCCTCCCCGTGTACATGGCGCGGCACGGAGCACGGGTGACGTCGATCGGCGCACTTTTCACCGCCATGCTCGCACTCGGTGCGCTTGCTTCGGTGTTCGTGAGCACGCTGTCCCGCCGCACCGGAAAAAGGAGCCTGATCCTGATCTCCGCGGCAACCGGCGCGCCTCTTGCCGTCGCCGGCTGCCTCTTTTTTCCATCCGCGGCGGGAATCGTGCTGATCGTGATTGCGGGCACAGTGCTCACCTTTTCCAATCCCCTTCTTATCCTGATGGC
>JBEKXR010000440.1:0-3752 GCA_049511935.1 Spirochaetia bacterium
TCCCTCAACCAGTGGAACGGGGCTATTCTTATACACTGACTTTCACAACGCAGAACTCCCAGATTGTGTACGATGTATATGTCGCGATGGTCCGTTAGGAGAAAACCGAGCAACCGGGAAGTTGACTCCACCCTCCAAAAGGGCCATATTTCGGCCTGAGTTGCTGGGGTTGCGCCCGTTCACATGGGAATTTTCCGAAGCATCAGACGAAGCCGCATAGTCAAGGAAAAACTCCTTCCCGCCGACACCTGGAAGTGGCTTGTCGAAGACCATCCCATCCTCGCCGGACTGACCGAGGGCGAGCTCTCCCAGCTGCGCGAAATGTCCACGGTATTTCTCCACGAAAAGGTGTTCGAGGGAGCCGACGGCCTGCAGCTGGACGAGGGGATGCGCGAAGTGATCGCGGTCCAGGCCTGCCTCCCCATCCTGCACCTCGGGATGGAGTGGTACGAGAACTGGAAAACGATCGTCGTCGTGCCGGATGTGTTCGTCGAGGAGCACACGGCGTTCGACGCGGCCGGCGTCGTGCACGAGTGGGACGAAGACCAGAGCGGCGAATCGTGGGACACCGGTCCCGTTCTGCTCTCCTGGAAAGACGTCGAAGCCTCGGGCTGGGGTGATGGGTACAACGTCATCATCCACGAGGCCGCGCATCGGCTGGACCTGCTGGACGGCGAGGTCAACGGCACGCCGTCCCTGCACAAGGGAATGGACCCCGTGGAATGGCGCGAGGTTTTCACGAAGGCCTACCAGGACCTGAAGCGCAAGGCCGGGCGGAAAAAACGGGGACTCAGGATCGACACGTACGCGGTCGAAGACGACGGAGAGTTCTTCGCCGTGACCAGTGAGTACTTCTTCGAGCGCCCGGGCCTCCTTTTCCGCGAATATCCCGACGTGTACCGACTGCTTGCCGCATTCTACAGGCAGGATCCAGGCCGCAGGATTCACGTCCCGTGAGCACGATCCGAATCCGCCTTCGACGGCGCCGTCCCGCGTGGCGGCGCCTGGCCATCCCTACCGCTGCCATGCTCCTCGCTTCGTGCGCGACGTTCCTGAACAGCAGGTTCGCGGGCACAATGCTGCAAAGCGCGATGAACGCCGAGGCGGACACTGCCGGCATCACGGGCACCATCCTGGACAGGACCGTTGATCTTCTCACGGTGGAAGACGACAGAACCACCACCATCTACTGCGTGAGCGCCTCCCCCGCCCCCTCAGCCGACCTTGTACCGGGCGTCCGAGTGAACGCGACAGGCAGGTTCGAGGCAGGCGTTCTCGCAGCACGGTTGCTCCGCCCTATCGGCGGTGACCCCTGGCCTGCCACCGCCGAGGCACCGCCCGAACCCCCCGGTGTCACGCATGTCCTCATTCTCATGCAGGAGAATCACAGCTTCGACAATTATTTCGGCTCTTTCCCCGGCACGGACACCCCCCCACCGGATTTCGCCGTCGAAGGGTTTACTCGCTTCCACCTTCCTTCTGCCATTACGCGCAACCTCCCCCACTCGGTCGCCGTTGTCCAGGCTGCAATGGATGGGGGAAAGATGGATCGCTTCGTCTCCGTCGAGGGATCGCCGGATACCCTGGGCTACTACGATTCGCGCGACATCCCCAACTACTGGGCATATGCGAAGCGGTTCGCGCTCGCCGACCGGCTCTTCAGCTCCTTCGCCGGGCCTACGCTGCCGAACCACCTCTTTGCCGTGGCAGCCCAGTCCCCTGGGGTCGATCGAAATCTGTCCCACCCGCCTGGGGGTGGATTCCTTTTCGCGTCTCTTCCCGACGCGCTCGAGAGCGCCGGCATTTCCTGGAAGTGCTATGTCGGTGAGAAAAACCCGCGGCAGTTCGATGCGCTGAATCCCCTTGCGGGATTCCCTTCCCTTCTTCGCGACAAGAGCGCGCCGGCGCGAAGCCGCGGATTCCCGGCGCGGCGGCTGGTTTCCAGCGGCGAGCTTTTCAGGGACATCAGATCGGGATCGCTTCCCTCAGTCGCCTGGATATTCCCCAGCCCGGAGGAGTGCGAGCACCCGCTCACCGACGTGCGGATCGGCATGTGGTATGTCACGGCAGTAGCGAATGCCCTCATGAAGAGCAGCTCCTGGCAGAACACAGTTCTGGTCGTGACGTGGGACGAATACGGCGGTTTCTTCGACCACGTGGCGCCGCCGACCCGAAACGGAACAATGCTCGGGCCGCGCGTGCCGGCCCTGATCGTATCGCCCTATGCCCGTCCCGGCTTCATCGATCACACGTCATACGACTTCACATCGATCCTACGTTATGTCGAGGATCTCTTCGGTGTGCCCCCGCTCACCGAATGGGACAGGGACGCAGCGTCGATCGCGGGCATGCTCGGTTCCACGCTTCATCCAGAGCCGCTCCTGATAGCAGGACGGTGAGCCGCGCTCAGTTCCCGGAAGGGGGGCCGAACCCGAAGAATCTGCCGGCGGCTCCGATCACAAGGAGGCTCCAGACCACGAAGATCACGATGGTCAGGCGCCTGCTGCCGGTCCTTTCGAGGAAATAACGCTGGACGACAGTCAGGATCACAACGGCGCCGAACAGCCAGAGCAGGAATGCGAGGCCCCAGCCCCATCCGATCCAGCGCAAAAAGAAGTTCACGAGCTGCATCGGGATTGCCGGCTCTCCGCGGGCGCCATGCGTGAGTGATAATACCGCGGATCGCGGATGTCAATTCGCGGCAATTTTGCGGCAAATTGACAGACAACCCCGAGTGGCACATGATGACAGCACGTGATGAGCCGAACGACCGTCACCCAAGAAATCGCTCGCAAGGGAAATGTCCTCATCATCGGCGCGGGGGCAACCGGGCGCGGGCACGTGGCACAGCTCGCCGTCGAGTCAGGGTACGCGGTGACCCTTCTCGACAAAGACGCGTCACTGTGCGCCCGTCTTCGGGCTTCCGAAAGCTACTCCGTGCGGCTGGTGAGCGGACACACCCGGACCGTGACAATCCGCGACTTTCGGATTCTCCACACCTCCGAGAAGGAAGACATCTTCTCCGCTTTCCGTGATTCCACCCTCGTTTTCACATCCGTATGTCCCGGCAACCTGAGAGACGCGGCGGCGGCCATGCGTAAACCGTTCGCCCGGTGGCTGAAGGCCGCTGGACCGCGTGACTTCAAGAATGTGCTCTGTTGTGAGAACATGAATCACAGCTCTACGTCTTTCAGGGATCATCTGCTGGAGGACTTCCCCGGGGAGCTTCGCGAAAAGTTGGACAGGCAGGTTGGATTTGCTGATACAATGGTCGCACGGGTGATTGCCAGGCCTGCGGACCCTCTTTCGCTGTTGGGAGAGGAGTACAGCGAGTGGACAGCCGACCGACGCGCTTTCCGCGGTCCGGATCTGCCCGAAATCAGGACGCTCGAGCTCGTCGAAGACCAGACCAGGTTCCTCCAGCGGAAGCTCTACATCCACAACACGGGTCACGCCACCATCGGCTACCTGGGGTTCCTCAAGGGATACACCTTCATTCATGAAGCGGCGCAGGACCCGCGGATCATGGCGATCTGCGAGAAGGCGATCGAGGAGTCGGGGTGGGCCATCGAGAAGGAGTACGGCTTCCCCGCCGAGGTGATCCGCGCGTACCGCGCAGCCCTCACCGAGAAATGCGTGAGCCCGGAGCTGCCGGACGAGATCCTGCGAGTCGTACGGGAGCCTGTCCGCAAGCTGGGCCGGGAAGAACGCTTCTTCGGACCGATTGGGCTCCTCCTCGCCCACGGCAGAAT
>JBEKXR010000441.1:0-3748 GCA_049511935.1 Spirochaetia bacterium
TACATGCTCAAATCCGCACTTCTCACAAAACGATGTACTTACCGGGTAAAGAGATACACGACCAGCCGCTCAGGAAACGGGCCAAAAAGGCTGTCGTATGGCCTATCTTTGCTCAAGTTCGGTAGACTAGTGCAACAGTTCCCAGAGGCAGGCGTCCGCGTCAAGCTGTTGGCAAGAGATCCTCAAAGAGCGCTGCGCCAGTCTTGCTCGGCAGAAGTGATCGCGGGAAACATGCCGTGTTTCGCTGACGTGGTCGCGACGTGACGCCCTCGATTGCCGCATGACCCTCCCCCTCGGACCACCGGTGCGGTCGCCTCCAGGGATCGACTGACGTGTCGAAGTGGCCGCCCGGAAGGAAGGTCGGGCCGCGGGCGTCCTTCACGTATTTCATGTCGATCATGTCGCGGAACATGAGAAGCCCCACGGCGGTCTTGCTCTCATCAGCGTGAATGAATGTGGTCTCCAGCGAATCCGCGCGATCGATCGGGATGAAGAACTCGCGAACGGCGCGGTGCCAGTCCAGGACCTGGAAGATCCCCGGCAGCTGGAAACGCTTGAGAAACTCGTGCAACGCCGTCTCGAGCATCCACAGCTGGCCGTGGTTGTTGATGATGATCTGCTTGCGGTAGCCGTCGTTCCAGAGACCAAGCATCACATAGATAAGGGTTTCGACCACGACCTCCTGCGCGACCATGATCGTGCCGGGCATGCCGAGGTGGTGGTCTGGATGTAGGAGCCCGCCTTGCCCAGCTCCGAGGGCGAGGGGACCTCGTATTCCTTGAGGATCGCTTCCACTTCGGACATCGGCGCATCGAAGACCTGTTTCTTGACGCGTCCCACCTCATTGTCTTCGAAGACGATGAGGGGGTGGTCATTTTCTCTTCGGCGCCGCCGTTGATTCTCGGGCGACGAGCCGCGTGGGGAGCAGGATCTTTCGCGTGAAATCCGACCTTCCCGTGATGGTGTGAAACAGCGTCTCCACGGCGATCCTGCCCATCAGCTCCTTGGGGACCTGTACCGTCGTGAGGGGGGGCATGACTTCCGCAGCGAGGGAGATGTCGTCGAAGCCCACGATGCTCACGTCATTGGGGATGACGAGCCCCTGCTGTTTGATCGCGTCCATCGCGCCGATGGCCACCATATCATTGTAGGCGATCACCGCAGTCGGCCGCCTTGCACCGCCCCGCCCCAGGATGCGTTGCATCGCCTCGAAACCGCCAGAGATTGATTCGGGGCACTCGTCCAGGAGATCGGGCTCGTCATCGAAGCCAAACGCGGCTCGCGCAAGGGTGAAACCGTATCGGCGCTCCTGGGAAGAGAGGCCGTCGATAGTGCCCGAAATGTACGCAACGCGCCTGTGGCCGAGCTCGGCAAGATGCTTTCCCGCCCTCATGATGCCATCGACATTGTCCACCAGGATGGCGTCGATTTCCTCTGTGGGGACCGCATAGTCCACGAGAACGACGGGGATGCCCTGCGCGCGCAGCCGGAGCAGGAAGTCGCGGTCGTAGGTTCCGACGATCACGACGCCGGCCAGATCGTTGAACTTGAGGTTGAGCCGATTGAGGGAGACCTCGCCCCGAGAGATGGCGCCGCTGAACTGGAAAAAGTACTTCCGCGCCGCCACTTCTTTCTCCACCGCGGAGATGATGTTCGTATAGAAGAGGCTGGAGAGGTTGAACATCTCCGTATCGATGAGGAGCGCTACCGAGCGGCTGATTTTTCGCCGTGGCAGGTATCCAAGATGTTCGGCTGTCTCCAGAATCGAGCGACGCACATCATCGGAAACGCTGTCTTCGGAGCCCGACAGGACGCGCGACACGGTGGCAATGCTGACCCCCTGCGCCCTGGCGATCTCCTTCATGGTGACTGCCATTGAGGCATCCTTTCGGCGGAGCCGGGCCTCGTCAGGGCTCGACAACGACCTTGAGCGCGAGTTGCTTCTTCAAAAGCTCTATCCCCTTGTGAACATCCGCTAGGGGGATTCGATGAGTGACCACGACGTCCAGGGGGAGCTCGCCGCTCTCCAAGATCCGCGCGACCCGGGAAAAGCTGTACCGACCGATGAACCCGCCACGGATGGTGAGCTCCTTCTTGATGATATCCTTCATCGGCACCTTCGGCTCGGACAGCTCGTCGTGACCGAACTGGAGCACCGTCCCGCCGAACCTGGCCAGCTGCATCGCCGTCACCAGGAGAGGTCCCACTGCTTCGACGACGAAATCAGCGCCGTCGCCGGTCTCATCTCTCACCACCTTGGCAAGATCCTCCTTCGTCGGGTCGACGACGCGCGTGGCCCCGCACTTCTGTGCGCGTTCGCGCCGGAACGCGGAAGGCTCGCTTACGATGAGGCGCGATGCGCCCGCCGCCTTCAACACCGCCGTGAACAGGCAGCCGATCGGCCCCGCGCCGAGGACGACCACAGCGTCCCCCGGTCTCACCCCGAGCTTTCCCGCGGAGTGTAGCACGCAGGCAAGGGGCTCGGCGAGGGCGGCCAGGTGCGTGGGGACCCTGGTTCGCAACTTGTACAGCCCGTAAAAGGGCACCAGCACGTGCGTGGCAAATCCGCCGTCGGAAAAGATTCCGATCGTGCCGGGGTGCCCGGGCTCGCCGGAGGCGGCGATGAGAGTGGAGCACTGATCGGGAAAGCCATTGCGGCAATACGAGCACTGTCCGCAACCGGGGTGCGGGTCCACGAGCACCTGGTCACCGGGGGAGAACTCGCTCACACCGGCGCCGACCTCGACAACCTCGCCGGTGAACTCGTGACCCTGGATGATGCCGAGGCGCGCCGGGTGCGCCGGCGGCACCTGGAGGATGTGCAGGTCAGTCCCGCAGATCCCCACTCCCTGCACCCGCAGCAGGACGTCCGTGGCTTTCGTGATCTTCGGCTCGGGCCGCTCCATAAGCACCAGCCGTCCATTTCCCTCGAATACCGCAGCACGCATCGTGCCTCCCTTCGCGCCGTGCGCGGCGCTTATCCGACGATGGGTTTCACTTTCTTCACGAACTCCTCTCCCTTGCGCGCAATCTCCTGGTCGCTGGAAAGGACGGTGATCCCGAAGTTTGCTCCGATCCCCGGATCCACGACGCCCACGCTCAGGTTGATGGCACGGGAGAGAATCGCGTCGGTCTTTGCCAGCATGTTCTTCCTGTTGGGACGCCGCCCCCGCTCGTCCTGCCAGGAAAGAATCTGCTCCATGTGATTGTACACGTGCCAGCCGCTATCCGCCACGGTCTTCACGCCCAGCACGGCTGCCACCTTGCGCGTCGCCGCCTCGTCGGGGAAGAGGACGGTGAGCATGGTGGCGATCTCCCCGGGGTCGTTGATCCGGCGATAGCTCATGTTCCGGATCCCTCCTGCGACGATGGCGTCCTTGAACTTGCGCTTCTTGTCGCGCAGAAGGGAGAGGATGGTGTCCAGCTTGCGCAGCTGAGCCAGGCCCACCGCACCGGTCAGCTCATTGATGCGCAGATTGATGCCCACCAGGGAGCGAGCGCCGATTTCCAGGCCCATGCGAAGCGGCTTGTGCCCCTGGTCGTGGTAGCCGAAGGCTCGTTCGTACAGCTCGTCATCGTCGGTGGTCACCATGCCTGCATCCCCCGTGGTGATCGTCTTGTTGATGTTCAGAGAGAACGCGTTGATCGCGCCCCATGCGCCGGTCATCTTTCCTTTGTAGCTGGCCCCCAGGGACTGGCAGGCGTCCTCCAGCACCGGGATCTTGTGCTTCCTGGCAACGGCCATGAT
>JBEKXR010000442.1:0-3746 GCA_049511935.1 Spirochaetia bacterium
TCGCTCCAGTTGCCATGGATCGCCTGATGGATAGCTGCGTTCAGATCATCGGTGCTCGCGAATATTTGCGTTCCCGAGAGGTTGATCCCCCAGAACCCGAACTTGAGGCCTGCGCCAAACCTGGCATTCACACCGACTCTGCCATAATCCGTTCCGCCTCTGAGGTAGAGCATGTTCGGCCCAGCCTCGGCGTAAAGCAGGAACGGCTTCAACAAGATCTTCACGCCAATATCGAACATGTTCAGGAAGCCGGGCACCAGGTAACCTTGTACCGTATAGCCGCTGCTCGGGTCGACATAGGTCGTATTGTTGTAGACCCAGTAGTCCGGCATCGCATATGCATCCCAGGATAGGTACAGAATCGAATAACTCCAGCCGACATGGAAATTCAAAATTGGGTCAACGTTGTTCGGATCGGGCGGGTTCGCAACCGTTCCCGGTGACAAGCCAATCCCCAGCTCCGCCTCGGAAAAGGCCGCGGGGACTGCGAGCGCCAGAAGCAGTATCGCTGCCAGAGGCAACAAGAGCTTCTTCATCTGATTCCTCTCCTTCGTTCCCCCTAGGCTCCGTGCCGGGGAAAGATTAGCTTGTGTCTAAAACTGTAACACGCGCCAACCCGAATTCCAACACCACGGTTTGCGCTGAATGAACCGCGTCGACAGATCGACCTTGATGGACTGGTGTTCGGCCTGTTAGAATTGCCGCGCATGGGCTTCACCGTTCTCGCAATCAATCCCGGTTCCACCTCGACCAAGTGCGCCGTCTACAGGGACACGCAGGAGGCATGGAAAAAGGGGGTCTCGCACAAGTCAGAGGATCTTGCCCGGTTTCGCAGGCTCCAGGACCAGTTGGAGTATCGAAGCGCGGCGGTGCGTGATGGGGTTGCCGAGGCCGGCATACCGCTCTCAGAGATTTCTGCCGTCGTGGGGCGAGGAGGGCTTCTCAAACCTCTGCCGGGCGGTGTGTACGAGGTAAACGAGCGGATGAAAGCCGATCTCATCGCGGAGAAGTACGGCAGGCACGCTTCGAATCTCGGGGCGCTCATTGCCGATTCCCTGGCCTCGCAGCTGGGAATCCCCGCCTTCATCGTTGATCCAGTGGTCGTGGACGAGCTTGCGGCAGTCTCCCGCTGCTCCGGGATCCCCGAGATCCCTCGCCGGTCCATCTTCCATGCGCTGAACCAGAAGGCCACCGCAAAGAAGGCTGCATGCGGCCTGGGGAAGCAGTATTCCGAGTGCAGCCTGGTCGTCGCCCACATGGGCGGCGGCACCTCCATCGGGATCCACGTGAACGGGATGGTCGTCGATGTGAACAACGCGCTCGACGGCGACGGGCCCTTTGCGATCGAGCGCGCCGGCACGGTCCCTGCGGGGGACTGGATGCGTTGGGTTCTTTCTCACCAGCACGATCCTCAGTCGCTGCAGCTCATGCTTACGGGCCGGGGAGGGCTCGTGGCATACCTCGGCACGAACGACTTCCCCGCCATCGAGAAGTCGGCCGAAGGGGCCGGCGCTTTGGACAGGACGCTCTGCGACCAGCTCATCCACACGCTGTGCTACCAGATCGCCAAGTCGATCTCAGGGCTTGCGGCTTTCACGAACGGACGGCTGGACGGGGTGGTGCTCACCGGGGGACTTGCATTCTCCCAACGCGTGGTGAAGGAAATCAGCGAGCGGGTGTCCTTCCTCGGGCCCGTGCTCGTTTTCCCCGGAGAAAACGAACTGGAAGCACTCGCAATGGGCGCGCGTGAAGTGCTCCTCGGAGAGACCCCCGCGCGCATATATGAAGGATGAAGGGAGTTGTATGAACAGATCGGGGAACCAAGCCCGCCGCATCAAGGTGGTTGACGGACGATTTCAGTACCGGATGATCGCTATCTCGTTGTCCATGATCCTGCTCGGCCTTCTTCTCTTTCTCGGCCTCACGGCGCTGTACTATGCCATTGCCCGGGCGGCGGGAATGGCGCCCGATCCGCGGGTTCTCCTCCTCATCCTTCCGCCCCTGCTCCTGAACGACCTGGCGATCATGGTGGTGGTCATGCTCATCGGAGTGATCATGTCGCACCGGATCGCGGGGCCGGTGTACAGGATTGCAGAGGACATTGATCGAGTTCTTTCGGGTGAGCGGGGAGTCCGGGTGAGTCTTCGCCGAAAGGATGCGCTGGAGGATCTCGCGGAAAAGGTCAATCAACTCATTGAGCATATCGACGACGCGCGCACGGGCTGACTCGCCCGTTCTTCCCTACAACCGCAAGTACCTCGGATCCAAGCGCCAGCTCCGCGAGTGGCTTTCGGAGAGCATGTGCACGATTGCCGGCACGCCCGGCTCCTTCATCGACGGCTTCTTCGGAACGGGCTCGGTGAGCCTGGCCATGGCGCGCCGAGGAGCAGAGAAGATAGTCGCCGTGGACAACCTCCGCTCGAACTGCGTGATCCTGCGCGGCTGTACCACGTCAAGCCCGCGTACCGCCGAGCTGATAGACCACGGGAACGCATCATCACCCCTGGAAGGCTACATCAACGAGAATTACTCCGGGACCTATTTCACGAGTGAAAACTGCCGCAGGATGGACGGGATCCGCGAAGAGATCGAACGGCTCCTCCGTGCCGGGGAGATCTCGGACGGCGAGCACGACGTCCTTCTGGCCAGCTTCCTCCTGGCCGCCGACAGGGTGGCGAACACGATCGGCCAGTACGACGCGTTTCTGAAGCACATCGGGGGCCGAAACCGGGCCGGTGGCAGGCATATCCTTGACGAAAGAGTGCACACGCCGTTCGTCATGCAGCCCCTTGATGTCATCGCCAATGCCGCATTCGACGTGAGAGAAGGCGACATGATTGCGCTTGCCCCGCAGCTCGAGGCAGACGTGGCGTACTTCGATCCCCCCTACAACCACCGCCAGTACTGCGACAACTACCACGTGCTGGAAAATCTCGCGCGGTGGGAGAAGCCGCCTCTCTTCGGCAAGACGCGCAAGTTTGACAGAACGGGCTTGAAGAGCCCCTTTTCGCGGACACAGGAGGCCGCCGAGGCCCTCCGCCTGCTCGTGCAGCGTGTGCGCGCCCGGCACGTGTTCCTCTCTTACAGCTCGGAGGGAATCCTCACGCGCGATGAGATTGTGACGATCCTTTCGACCCGCGGGACGACGCGCGAGATGGAGATCCCCTATCCGGTATTCGGCAACGGCGCGGGCGTCTCTCTTCGACGAATCGTCACCGAGTATCTTTTCCATTGCAGGCCCGATGCGTAGGGTGAAAAGAGAGATCCTGGGCACCAACGGGAGCTCGCGGGGGTTCTACTCCGAAGACAACAGGGTCAACGATCTCACGGGACGAGAGTGGGTCTTCTGGACCCGATCGGTGATTACCAAGCCCTACCCGCCCAACATGCAGCATGCCCTGCGAAACCAGCACGGCGGGCAGAAGCCGCCCGATCTGTGCGCAGACCTCCTGCGCGTCTTCACCAAGCAAGGGCAGGTCGTCCTCGATCCATTCATGGGAGTGGGCGGCACGCTGCTTGGCGCTTCGCTGTGCGGACGTTGGGCAGTCGGGGTCGAGTTGAACCCGAAATGGATCGGGATCTACAGGGAGGTGTGCGCGCGGGAAGGCGTGGCGGAGCAGGAGACGATCGAGGCGGACGCCCGTGCTGCCCTGGAGGCGATGCGGGACAGGTCTTTCGATTGCGTGCTGACCGACGTTCCGTACTGGAAAATGGATACTGCTTCCCGCTCGCGCGGGACGTTCAAG
>JBEKXR010000443.1:0-3727 GCA_049511935.1 Spirochaetia bacterium
GCCAAGACATACTACGCGGAGAAGATCGGCAAGAAACCCGAGGATATCTTCGTCGTCTCGGTCATGCCCTGCACGGCGAAGAAATACGAATCACAGCGGCCCGAGATGTATGCAAGCGGCGTGCGTGACGTGGACGTGGTGCTCACCACCCGGGAGCTGGGCCGGATGATCCGACAGGGAGGCATCGATTTCCCGAATCTTCCCGACGGTAAGATGGACAGCGTCCTCGGCGCATCTTCGGGCGCGGCGGACATCTTTGCCAACACCGGAGGCGTCATGGAGGCGGCCCTGCGGACCGTGTACGAGATCGTGACCGGCAGGCAGCTGCCCTTCGACAACCTGCACGTGGCTCCCGTGGCCGGGCTCGCCGGCGTGAAGGAGGCGGCCGTGAAGATCGAGGGCACCGTGCGCGAATGGGCATTCCTGGAAGGGGTGACGGTGAAGATCGCCGTGGCGCACGGCCTGGGCAATGCACGGCACCTCATCGAGAAGATCAAGAGCGGCGAGCAAAAAAATCCGCGGGATACCGCGGCGCAATACCACTTCGTGGAGGTGATGACCTGCCCGGGAGGCTGCATCGGGGGAGGCGGGCAGCCGCGCCTGACCACCGACGAGGTGCGCATGGCGCGCATCGCGGCCATCTACAAGGAGGACGAGGGCAAGCCCATCCGCAAGTCGCACAGCAACCCCGAGGTGACGGCGATCTACGAGGAGTACCTGAAAAAGCCACTGGGGGAGAAATCGCACCACCTCCTGCACACGCGCTATACGGCGCGGGAGAGGGTCTAGGACCCGTACCGCAATGGTGAAGGTATCACCTGGAGGCACGGCCACAGATACCGCCCTGCGGGCGGTGTGCACGTGAGCATCGTCTCCACGATCCCCGAGAAATGCAGGCGCTGCTACGCGTGCGTGCGCGAATGCCCGGCGAAGGCCATCAAGGTCATCGCCGGGCAGGCCACGGTCATCGCGGAGCAGTGCGTGGCATGCGGGAACTGCGTGAAGGTCTGCACACAGAAGGCCAAGCGCATCGAGGATGCGACGATGCTCGTGAGCAGGATGCTTTCCCCCGGGTACGTCGGCACGTCCTTCCTCGTTCGGATCCCCATCGACAGAAAATCCACGGAGGAAACCAATGAGCACGGCAAGAACGGTTCTGCTGGTTGACGACGACGCGGACTTCGTGGAGATGAATCGCATGCTCCTGGAGCAGAACGGGTATTGCGTGCGCGTGGCGTACAGCGGGCGGCAATGCCTTGCGGAGGTGAACGCAAGCCGGCCCGACATCATCATCCTGGACATGGTCATGGAAAGCCGGGAGGACGGTTTCGAGGTGTCCCGGGAGCTGCGCAATTCCGAGCACACCAAGTCCATACCGCTCGTGATGATCACCTCCGTGAACGACAGCACCCCTTTCCGCCTCGAGCCCGACCGGACGTGGCTGCCCGTCGACGCCCTGCTGGAGAAGCCCGTGGAGCCCCAGCTTCTTCTCAGCGTGGTGGACAAGGCGCTGAAGCCAAATGACGCGCAACTCCGCCAGGAGCGGAAGGCGCCTCGGTGGAATGACGCGCAGGCGCGTCCGCGCTGATCGGCATGTTCAACGGACCGATGATCTATCGTGTCGATGACGACAAGGACTTCCTGGAGATGCAGAAGGCCATCCTCACGCACGGGGGCTACCGCACGAGGTGCTTCTCCGAATCCCGGGAGGCCCTGGACGCCCTCGGTGAAGCCGCTGGCCCTGAGAGGCCGGCGCTCGTGGTGACCGACCTCATGATGAAGTCGCTCGATGCGGGCTTCACCTTTGCCCGAACGCTCAGGTCCGACCCCCGGTTCGCGGACATCCCGATGATCATCGTCTCCGCCGCGGCAAGCCGGAAGGGCTTCGACTTCAGGCCGCGCACCGCCGAGGACCTGGCAGCGATGCACGCCGAGGCGTTCTTCGACAAGCCGGTGACTCCCGCGGCGTTTCTGGCCAAAGTGAAGGAGCTCCTCGAATGAGCGAGCCCGCCGCCGCGAGCGCGCAGGGGGCAGGGGCGGCCCCGGCCCCTCACGCCCGCATCCTGGTGGCGGACGACGAGCTGGGCGTCCGCGAGGGCTGCCGGAAAATCCTGGCCGCCGAGGGCTACGAGGTGCTCACGGCCGGGGACGGCAAGGCCGGCCTGGAGCAGCTCGTGGAGCGCGGGCCTTTCGCGGTCCTCCTCGTGGACCTGCAGATGCCCCGGATGTCCGGGCTGGAGCTGATCCAGGAAGCCAGGAACCGGGACCCCGACATCGTTCCCCTCATCATCACCGCGCACGCCACGCTGGATACGGCCGTGGAAGGCACGCGGCAGGGAGCCTACAGCTACATTCCCAAGCCTTTCACGCCGGACGAGCTCCTGCTGGCCATCAAGAACGGCCTGGAGAGGAGAGCCTTGTCCATTGAGGCGCGCCGTCTCCGCGAGGAACGCGAGAAGCGTCTCCTCGAGGTCGCCGCCGAGCGCTCGCGCAGCAACACGATCATCGCGGCGATGACTGACGGCATCCTCGTGATCAACAGCGAGAAGCTGGTCGTGCTGCGCAACAACGCCACGGCCCGCATCCTTCCCGACTGCGCCCACCGGCCCATCCCGTTTCCCCTGGACGAGATCGAGAGCGCCGACGTGCAGGAGATCGTGAACGTCGTCCTCGATTCGCCCGGTGGATTCATGATCCTCTCCCGGCAGATCCCCCTGGGGGCGTTCACCTATATGCTGAACGTGAGCCCGATCATCGATCCCGGCGGGGAGACCTCCGGGGCCGTGGCGGTTTTCAGCGACGTGACGGAGCTGAAGAAGCTGGACGCCGCGAAATCCATGTTCGTGTCACTTGTCGCCCACGAAGTGAAAAGCCCCCTGGCGGCGACCGAGGGTTGGTTGAACCTCGTGCTGAGCGGCATGCTGAAGGCTGACCCCGCGGAAGAGCGGCACATGCTGGAGCGGGTCCTGCTCCGTGTGAGAACGCTTCGGGGAATGGTCAACGAGCTGATCAGCCTCACGGCGATCCAGACGGGCAATTTTTCATTGAAACGGGCGCCCGTGGCGGTGGCCGACGTCGTCGCCGAGACGGTGGAAGCCCACCGGGAGAAGGCGGAGGAGCACAGGATCTCGGTGAAAATCTCCGACTGCGTCACCGGTGCGCGCGTGCTCGCCGACAAGGATGCCCTCTCCATGATCTTCTCCAACCTCGTGGAAAACGCGGTGAAGTATTCCCGCGACGGTGGAGACGTCCTGGTGCGGATCGGGCGGGAGGGAATGTACGTGACGGTGTCCGTGAAGGACAACGGCATCGGGATCTCCCCCGAGGACCTCGCGAAGGTGTTCGACGAGTTCTACAGGGCCCGAAACGAGCAGACCGCCAGCATCCCCGGTACTGGCCTGGGCCTGAGCCTCGTGAAGCGGCTCACCGAGCTGCACGAGGGTACCGTGGGCGTGTCCTCCGAGCCGGGGAAGGGGAGCGAGTTCATCGTGAGGTTTCCGTCAATCGCTTAGAGCTCTTGTTCCCGTGACCGACTGTCTACTTCCCCGTGACCTTTTCGTGACGGATTCTCGGTACATTCTGTCCATGAGAAACCAAACTTTTCGACTGACATTCGCATCACTGCTCCCTATGGCGGCGATGCTTGTTCTCGGCGCGGCGAACGCCGCGGCGGATATGCCCAGCCCGCCAATGGACACTGCGGCCATGATGAAGGGCACGCAGACAG
>JBEKXR010000444.1:0-5188 GCA_049511935.1 Spirochaetia bacterium
GTAACAGTTCAGGTAGTTTGAAGCATTTTCTGTAGCAGTGGGTAGCCATTGAATACGCTGCTCAACGCTTCGATCACGTTCAAGCCCATCTTGCGAGAAGTTGCGATGTAGCTGCGAATCCGACAGAAGGCAACTGCTCCCTGCGAGCTACGAAACGTGCCGGAGATCTTCTGCTGCACCTTCATCATCCGCAGATCACGTTCGGCTGCGTTGTTATTAAAGCTGACCCGAAAGTCATAGACAAAGCGCAGCACCTCCGGGGAGTAATCCCTCAGCCTCTCCACGAGATTGCGTGCCTTGCTCTTCTTCTTACGCCCACGCTTTCGTACTTCTGTCTCCTGGGGGGGCGGGTTTGCCCGCAGGCCTCGGAGAATGATTTTTTGATACTGTTTTTCAATTTTGCGTATCTGCCATCTGCCCAACGCTGTTCTTCCCTTTTGACGCGCCTGCTGCACAGCCTCCTTCCATTTCAGCAGAGCATCGATCAGTCCTTGCGCCCATTTCTGGTGGCATTCTTCCCCGACAAAGGTCAGCTCCCGCAAAAGGTGGGCATTACACAGCGCATGGGCGCAGCTGTAGCCCAGGTAGCTGGCCCAGAAGTCGTGAACCGCCACCCCCTGAAACCCGGGCAAGATCCCCATGGCGTCCATCGCCGGGGTACCCCTTTTGGCATGGGGAAAATAGTAGCTTGCCCGCGCCGTACTGGCACTGTGAAGCCAGAACAATTTCCCGTTGATCTTCATGCCCGTCTCATCAAAGTGCCCCACCTCGGCTTCACGGACATTCTCCTTGATCAATTCCACCGTCGTCTCAAGCTTCGCGCTGCACTGCTGTTCGATGTTCGCCAATGTCCCCGCACATATCGGCACCCCGAACAAGTCCTGCATCAGTTCTACGCTGCGTTGGAATGGCAGCAGCGCATAGTCTTTCAGGTAGATCAAGCTGGCACGAATACGAGTGCCGTACTGGATTGGGCTGTTCAATCCGACAGGAAACTCCCCTCGGGTCTGTGCCCCGCACTTACTGCACGCCTTGAACTGCGCCTGGTGCTCAGTCACCTGTGCCTTCACGCGGGGAAGCTCCACCTCCTGACGCCGTTCGTAGCCGATCGAGGCCTCTGCCTCCAGCGACATGCCGCATTTGTCACAGCGCTGCGGCGCATGCACGACTACCTGATCGGGATGGTCAGTAAATGGCAGCGTCGAGCCTTTGTGACCATGCTGCCCGCCGGGTTTCTTCCCTGTTGGTTTCCTAGTTTGGACGATTCTACGTCCGATCCCGTCGCTGGAGGGAGGCTTGCTGCTGTTGTGGCTGTCAGTGTGGCGCTGTCGTTCCAGTGCCTCAATTCGAAGCGCGTGTGATTCGATAATGTCCTGCAGATAATCGATCAGAGAAAACAGAGCCTCGGGACCAGCTCGATAGATGCTCTGCATCTGTTCTCGGCTGATGCGCCGAAAGAATTGTCTTTTCTCCTCTCCCATTGCGAGAAGTATGGCACATGTCGAAAAGCTCCGGTACTATACAGGTGTCCGGTAGTTTTATCAGCAAGGTCCTGAACTGTTACGTTTTATCAGCAAGGTCCTGAACTGTTACCTTCCGCAAAAGAAACCGATCCCGACGGTTCGGACCCGTTAGCTTCTGCAGCTTCACAGAGGCCAAGCAATTCCTGTTGGCCATGCAATGGAAGCTCATGGGAGCGGCCCCCCGTGGCACTTGCGGCTTTTGCCCGTATCGCGTATGCTCGGGGCATTGAAAAGGTCGTCTCCATGGTGAAAGTCCTGTTCATCGACGACGATCCGCAGGCACACGCGACACTCCGCGTCGTCCTTCCCGAGCCATACGTGCTCCTGTCCGCCTACACCGGGCGGCAGGGTGTGGAGACTGCGGCGCGCGAGGGGCCCGACGTGGTGCTCCTGGATATCAACCTACCCGACATGGACGGCCTGCGCGCACTGCGGCTGATCGCGTCGCGCCCGCTCGCCCCGCCCGTGGTCATGCTCACGGCGTTCTCCCAGCCGAGGGTCGTGAAAGAATCGATCCTCGCCGGCGCGTGCGACTACATCGTCAAGCCCATCGAGGCCGCGGAGCTGCTGGGCACGCTGCGCACCGCGGTTGCGGGGGCCGACGCCCGCCGCGCAGCCGCGGGAGAGGTCACCGACGCCCTGATGCAGGGGATGATCGGGGAGAGCGCGGGCATGCGCGAGCTGAAGGAGCTCATCAGGCGGTACGCTCCATCTGATTCCCCGGTGCTCGTTCTAGGGGAAAGCGGGACCGGAAAGGAGCGGGCGGCGCGTCTCATCCACGACGCCTCGCGCCGCCGGGACGGCCCGTGCGTGGCGGTCAATTGCGGCGCTCTTCCCGCCACCCTGCTGGAATCGGAGCTTTTCGGAGCGGAGAAAGGCGCCTTCACGGACGCCGTGTCGCGGCCCGGGAGCTTCGAGCGGGCGGACGGCGGCACGCTCTTCCTCGACGAGGTCGGCGAGATGTCACCCGCGGCGCAGGCGAGTCTCCTCAGGGTCATCGAGCAGAAGGAGCTGACGCGCGTGGGAGGAACGCGCACGATCCCCCTGGACGTGCGTGTGGTCTCGGCGTCGAACAGGGACCTGAAAACGGACGTCTCCGCCGGGAGGTTCCGAGCCGATCTCTTCTACCGCCTGGGGGTGCTCCCGATCCGTGTCCCGCCCCTTCGCGAGCGCCCCGGCGACATTCCCCTCCTTGCCGTGCACTTTCTCTGGCAGATGGGATCGAAGAGCAGAACGCTCAGCGACGGGGCCCGGGAGAGACTCCTCGGGTATAGTTGGCCGGGGAACATCCGCGAGCTGCGCAGCGTGATGGAGAGGGCGGCCCTTGCGGCGGACGGCGGTGAGATCCGGCCCTGTCACCTGATCTTCGACTGAGGGGGTTTACTCGATCGACCTGATGTACGCGCCGTCGAGGAGGACGCGCTTCGCCCCCAGGGGCGTCGTCGCCACGTCCACCACCCGGCCCAGGACGATCACGCGGGAGTTCATCGACACGAGGTCGCGGCTGGCAGTGCGGGGCGGACGAGCAGGGAACACCTTGAAGTACTCGGCGCCGGTGAACTCGACGTAGCAGGAATACGCCTTGACGTCCTCCGTGCCGATCCATTCACCGGTGATCAGCTCGATTCGCACCTTGAACCCTGCCTGGTCCTTGTTGATGATGTTCACGTCCGACACGGTACCGGAGAGCAGGACGGTTTTCCCTGCCGGGATCGGGGCTCCGCGTTCCGCGGCCGTCGCCAGGCTTTTCAACGTGACGGAGAAATCGATGACCCGGTCGAGATCCGCGCGCGAGAGGGCGGGCAGGATCGCGGGACCGAGCAGCAGAAGAATGCACGCCAGGACGGGTACGGACCTGCGCATCAACCGCTCCTTGCGGCAATATTATGGAAGATTCGCACCCGGGTCAATCTATCGACGTACTCGGCGGATTGTCCATCGACGTACTCGGCGGATTGTCCATCGACGTACTCGGCGGATTTAGTTCCTTGGGAGCTGGCGGTTTCTTGTTCCGGGAAGCGAGCCCCACGATCTTGCGGAAAATCACCCCGAGCCTCTTTGCCTCATTCACCGAGAGCCCGGCCCGGGCGATGATATCCTTGAAGTAAACCCCCATCTGCCGGGGAGTCACCTGGGTGAAGAACCCGATGTTCTCCAGTGAGCTCGTGATGATCGACACGAGATCGTCCACGGCGGCGGCGCCAATGGGCGTGAAAGGCGTGAGGTGCCCGGCCCTGAGCGCCCGGTGGATTTCGTAGCAGACCACCTGCACGGCATGGGAGAGATTCAGGGACGGAAACTCCGGTGAGGCCGGAATCGTCACCGCGAGGTTGCAGAGGGAAAGCTCCTCGTCGGTGAGCCCCGTTTCTTCGTTGCCGAAGAGGACCGCGACAGTCCCCGTCCGGATGGACGCGATCCTCTGCGCGAGCTGCTCGGGAAAGACCGAAAAGTACTTGCGGTTTCTCCCCCGCCGGCGTGTGGTACCGGCGACGAGCACGGCGTCCCCGATCGCCTCGCGGAGCTCCGCGTGGAGCGTCGCCTCGTCCAGCACGTCCGCCGCGTAGTGGGCGAGGGTCCTCGCCTGCGTGGGATCGAGGAGTCCCTCGGTCACGATCGCGAGCCTCCGGAGCCCCATGCATTTCATCGCGCGGCAGACGGCGCCGACGTTCCGCGGATCCCGGGGTCTGACGAGCACGATCCGCACCTCCCGCTGCCCGCTCATATGCCACGGAGAGTAGCCGATAAGTGGACTATGAAGAAAGGTATGTGCGCGCTCATGGCCCTCGCATGTCTGCCCGCATGGTCATTGGACTGGAACCTCCCCGTCTTCACGATGCGATACGAGGTGGCGGGCGGGGGGATCGAAGATCCCGACGACGAGACGCTCGAGCCCTCCTCCCTCCGCCACACGATGACGCTCCGTGTGAAAGAGGAAGCGGACCCGGCGACTTTCGGACTCGGGTTCACCGTGTCCGCCAAGGACTACTACCAACAGTCCGGCGACTATTCGTATCTCAAGGTGGAGCACGACGCCTCCGTGAGGATAAGCGCGCCGTGGAAGCTCGGCTACGTGCTGGGCGCGAAGTGGATGACGTACCCCGAGCTCGATTCGCAGGGCCTGTCGAAGGACGCGCTGTCGCTGCACGCCGGCGGCACGGCGGCGGTGCGGCTCGCGCACGGCACGAGCCTCGAGGCGGGCGTGGCGGGTCGCTTCTCGCTGACGGAGAACCCCGCGGACGCCATGCAGGCGTACACGGCATCGGCCGGGCTCAGCGCGCGCTTCGGTGACTGGGTGTTCGCGTCGAGGTACCGCGGCGAGTTTCGGTTTCCTCTGGCCGGACTCGATACGTACCACACGGCGAGCGTGTCCCTGCAGTGGGACCCCAATTAGCGCGGACGGATCGCCGATCAGCGATGCCCGGGACAGCAGGGCGCGGGCGCTATTTGACAAAAGAGCGCCGAACACGTAGAATAAATCGAAATCGTCGAAGAGAAGTCTTTGGACAGAGGCTCTTGCGGCTCAGTTGCGCCGTGGCTATAATTACAGGGATGAGGGGAAGTCTCGAAGGCAAAGGGGCGCCATGAGTAACAACGAGATCGTTCCTGGATTTGACGACGAGAAAGATGACAGCCTCAAGATCCGCCTCCAGAAGATCGAGGACACC
>JBEKXR010000445.1:0-3717 GCA_049511935.1 Spirochaetia bacterium
CCCGTGGCTAACTCAAACTGGGCGGGTACAAATGGACGATCAAATCGTTTCACAGCTTCTCGATTGTTTCAAGAGCGTCTATGGATTGAAGCTCGATAGTCCCGGGACTCTCTTCCAGGCGCAGCAAAATCTCATGAAGTTTGTCATGGGGCTGGGGAAGAAGTTGGAAAACAGAGTATTCGCCGCGGGGGGCACGGGCTACCAGGGCGCGATAATCGAGCGGGAGGGCAGGTGCTATCGGTTTGTCGGAAACCGTGAGACCTCGACTCATGGGCTTTTTGGGATGATTCGGTATCGACGGGCGTACTATAGGGGTCTGCAGAAGGGGGGAGGAAGTTAGATACCGCTGGATGAAAGGTTGGGCATCCTCAAAGAGCACACCCCGGGGCTGCAGTACATCCTCAGTGGGTTCACGGCGCGCGAGGTTTACCAAGGGAGCCTGGATTGGTTTCACCAGATCTTCCGCCCCGACGGCAAGGATTTGATATCGATGAGAAAAGCGCTGGACATGGACTATGAGTTGGGCGAGAAGCTGTAAAAGCGGAGGCACCAAGCGAGCTCGCCGAGGCATCGGGGCTCCGGCCTCCGAGTTTGGTTTCTTTGCCGCGACCACTGAATGCCCGTGGGCGGGAGGATCACGGAGCCATCGAGCTCACCTACGTCTATGAACAGGGTGGCCAGCCATGGGCGCAGCAGAGCATAAGCAGAGAGCATATCCTCAATGCGTAGCTCGCTGTTTCTGGTTCGAGAAAAGAGAGGAAATTGCCGAGGTACTGTAACTGGGGAATCCCGGAGGAAGGACGGGAGATCGGGCACGGCCTCCTGTATCCCGCAGGACCGGACCCGACCCCCGAACCAACACAGTACTTATACTCGACATTTCCGAGCAAGACTATAACCCCACTGAATTGTGGGGCCGGTGGCTGAGACCGTCCCCCTCGATGCGCTGCCCGGCCTGCGGGCAGGATAGTTGCCTGCAGCGGCATGGCAGCTACCACAAGTATCACTTCCACCATCGGATCGCGATCGTGCGGGTACGCTGCCGGCACTGTCGGCGTACACACGCGATGATCCCCCGCTTCTCCCTGCCCGGCAGCTCAGTGGGAACCGCGGAGGCCGAGGGTTACCTGATGGCGCGGGAGCGGGGTGTAGGTCGCGGGCGAGCCGCGGTGGAGCTTCTACGCCGGGGGATGAGCGAAGGCTACCCCAAGCACCTGGAGCGGATGTTCGCCACGGCGATCACGCGGGCCAAGGCGGTGTTGACTGATTACGGAGACGGCAGACTCCAGGGTCTGGCGTGGGTGCGCTCGGTAGTGGGGCACGTCGAGCATCCGCTGGTGGAGCTGAACCGAATCTGTCTGGCACATGGGGCCAACGGGGTATGCTTCTGCCGCGCTTTGATTCTGGTTTTTTCCTGCACCTCCACAAGGAGACTGACTTCACATAAGAGTGGCTCTGCCGAGGGGGAGACGACCGCTGTACCCTGCGGGCCATGAGAACGAAAGCCAAGGAGGCAGCGGATGAAAGGCGAGGAACGTGAGTCTCGGGCCCGACAGATCGCCGCGTTTCGCTACGGTCTGATCGCGGAGTTGGTCAACCCCTACCTCAACCGTGAGGAGCTTCGCGCACTCTTGCGCCAGAAGGCGGGGCGGGAACACGAGATGCCCTTCTGGGGCAAGCGAATGCTCACCGTGAGCTGCCTTCGCAAGTGGCTGGCTGCCTACAAGAAGCGCGGCATGGAGGGCTTGACGCCAAACCCCCGTCGGGATGCCGGCAGCTGTCGTGCGCTGAGCCAGCAGGAAGTGGCGCTCCTGGTCTCGGCGTTGGAAGCCCATCCTGAGCTCAACGCCACAGCAGCCTTGAAGAAACTGCAGGCCGAGGGCCGCATCCAATCCCGACCTTCCAGCTCCGCGTTGTCACGCCTGGTGCGCTCCACGGGACTGGACCGCCAGGGGCGCATCCGCCAACACGAGGGAGAGCAGACACTGACCTTCGAGTTTTTCTCCCCGCTGGAATGCGTGCAGGCCGACTGTATGTACACCGTCTCCGTTGCCGACGCGAAGGGCAAGCGACGGCAGGCGGTGCTTCTGGCCTTCCTGGACGACGCCACCCGCAGGATCCTCTATGCCTGTTTCGGTTTCAGCGAGAATGCGCTGGCCTTCGAGTGTGGCATCAGACACATCCTGGCCGCCCATGGCAGAATCGGGAAATTGTATGTCGACAACGGCTCAGGCTTCGTGTCCCTGCAGACGCGGCGGATCCTGGACACCTTGGGTATCGTGCTGGTGCACTCCCGCCCCTTCAAGCCCAAGGGCCGCGGCAAGATCGAGCGTTTCTTCAGGACCGTCCGGCAGCAGTTCTTGAGCATCCTCGACCGCGACACTATCAGCAGCCTCCAGGATCTGGACATGCGATTCCACACCTGGCTGGAAAGTGAATACCACCGAAGCCCCCATCGCGGTCTGGGCGGCAAGACCCCCCTGGAGCTCTGGCTGGAGAAGGCTCATCTGATCATCCCCGTCGATCCAACGGTTAACCTCGCCCAGGTGTTCCTGCACGAGGAAGGCCGCAAGGTCCACAAAGATTCCACCCTCACCCTCAACGGGGTGCTCTACGAGGTGGACTCCACCCTCATCGGCGAGCGCATCCGCCTGCGCTACGACCCCTCCCTGCCCCCGAAGCGGCGCCGAGTCGAGGTATTCCTGGATGGCCGTCCCCGCGGGGAGGCCCGCATCGTCGATGCCTACGCCAATACGCGCGTCAGACGTGCCTATAACACAGAGCATCTGGTTGTCCAGGAGTCACCCGAGTCCCTTGGGCCCGCCACCACCACGCCCCTGACGGCATCCCTTGCCGCCTCGCGGCTGCTCGATGCTCACCCCAAGGAGGACGACAAATGAACTGGAAAGAGATGCTCAGCTACTTCAGCCTGACCGCCTTACCCTTCGGCAAGGAGATCCCCACCGAGGGCCTGCATCTTCTGCCCTCGGTGGAGAAGAATCTGGCGGCCGCCCGGCTCCTTGCCGACACGCACGGCATCGGGGTTATGGTCGGCAAATCGGGCACGGGCAAAAGCTGCCTGTTGCGCCTTCTGGCTTCCCGTTTGCCGGCGGGGCTTTTCAAGCCGCTGTACCTGTGCCACACCTCCGTCGGCATCGTGGAGTTCTACACTCATCTGTGCACGCTCTTTGGGCTGAGCCCCTGCTCCCGTCGGGCAACCATGTTCCGAGACATCCAGGAGCACATCCTGTCGATGAACGGTTCCCGCCACCTGCACCCGTTGCTTCTCATCGACGAGGCGCACCTGCTGAATAATGAGATCCTGGCCGAGATCCGTCTGCTCACGAACTTTCACATCGACTCGCTGAACGCTCTCACGGTGCTGCTCTGTGGCGCGGAGGGTCTCTCGCTTCGATTCGGCCTCTCTACCTTGGAGGCTCTGGCCAACTCCATCACCGTGACGATCTCCGTGGAAGGCCTCTGCCCCGAGGAGAGCTTCAGCTTCATCGAAAACCGCTTGAGCGCTTGCGGAGCGCGGTCGCCCCTGTTTACCAAGAATGCTCTCACCCTCATCCATCAGGCCTCAGGAGGCATTCTGCGCACGATCGGTACCGTCGCCAATGCCGCCCTTCTGAAGGCGTTCGTCGCCAAGAGCACACAGGTTGAGGCCGAGCATGTGCAGTCCGTCGTCCAACGGTGAGTGTCTGAAATCGGGAA
>JBEKXR010000446.1:0-3708 GCA_049511935.1 Spirochaetia bacterium
GCTTGATGTGGGCGAGCTTCACCGCGTCATGCTGGACCTGATCGCTGATCAGAACGTCTGTTCGAGAGAGGAATGGGTCCGGTGTTACGACCACGAGGTGCAGGCCCGCTCCGTTGTAAAGCCTTTCGTCGGCCGGCGCCGCGATGGGCCGTCGGACGGGGCAGTGCTGCGCGTGCGCCACGATTCCACGCGGGGTATCACCGTCACGCATGGGATCTGCCCTCGCTATGGCGATCATGATGCGTACCACATGGCGCAATGCGCCGTTGATGAGGCAGTCCGGGCTCACGTGTCCCTCGGTGGAGATCCCGAGCAGATGGCGGCGCTGGACAACTTCTGCTGGCCCGACCCCGTGGAGGGACCCGGCAACCCGGACGGTGCGTTCAAGCTGGCCCAGCTCGTTCGAGCCTGCCGCGGCCTTGCGGACGCCTGCCGCGCCTACCAGCTGCCCCTCATCTCGGGCAAGGATTCCATGAAGAACGACGCGCGGGTCGGCGGGAGAAAGATTTCCATCCGGCCCACGCTGCTTGTATCGCTGATGGGGATCATCATCGATGTGCACCGCGCGCAGACCACCGACTTCAAGGGTCCGGGGGACCTCATTTACATCGTCGGCGAGACCCGGGGCGAGCTGGGCGGCACGTGCCTGGAGCGGCGGCTGCAAAAGCACTTCGGGCCCTGTCCTTCGGTTCGGCTGAAGGAAGCATGGTCTGTGTACCGCAAGCTGCATGGCGCTATGCGCCGGGGCCTTGTGCGCTCGTGCCACGACCTCTCGGATGCCGGGCTCGGCTCGGCACTCGCGGAGAGCTGTCTTGGCGGTGACCGGGGGGCCCGCATTTCCCTGGACCCGGTGCCCGTCTCCGGAATGTCGGGAAGGGACGCGGCGCGCGTGCTGTTCTGCGAGACCCCGTCCCGTTTTCTCGTCGGCGTGGCCCCGGCCAACCGCGCTCGGTGGGAGCGCGCAATGACGGGCACCGCGTTCGGGATGCTCGGCGAGGTGACGGCGGGGCAGGATATCAGGATCGAGGCCGCAGGAGCCGTCTGTGCCTCGGTATCTCTCGATGAGCTCCGCGCGGCGTGGGCCGGTCAATGGGAGGCCGACTCGTGAGCCGGCCGCGGGTGTGCGTCATTACGGGATTCGGGATCAACGCCGACGAGGAGCTCGCCCTGGCTTTCCAGTTGGCCGGCGGAGATGCGCGGCGGGTGCACGTGACCGACCTCATCGCGGAGCCGGGCCTCCTGTCCGGGTTCCGCATCCTCGCCTTCCCCGGCGGATTCTCGTTTGGTGATCACCTGGGATCCGGCAAGGTCTTTGCCACCCTCTTCCGCCGGAACCTGGGCGACGAAATGGCCGGATTCGTCGCGGGAGGCGGCCTCGTGGTCGGTATCTGCAACGGCTTCCAGATCCTTGCGAAAATGGGCGTCCTGCCGGATCTCTCGCGCACGATGGGTCAGGAAGTGTCCCTCATCCACAACGATTCGGGCAAGTACGAGGACCGCTGGGTCACGGTCAGTTTCGAGCAGGGTTCGCGCTGTGTGTGGACCCGCGGGCTCCGCCAGATGGACCTGCCGGTTCGTCACGGCGAAGGAAGATTCGTCGCGCGGTCCCCCGAGCTCCTCGCCGAGCTTGCCGCCCGCGGGCTTATCGCCCTGCGCTATGCATCTTCCTCGGGCGGGGATCCGAAATACCCGGAAGACCCGAACGGCTCGGACGGGCATGTCGCCGGGATCTGCGATCCCACGGGCAGGGTGTTCGGGCTCATGCCGCATCCCGAAGCCTTCATCCATGCGGAGAATCATCCCGACTGGACCGCCCGCTCTGTCACCGAGGGTGAGGGCTTGCGGATATTCGCCAACGGGGTCAGCGCCGCGGCGCAGGCCGGCCCGAGCACCTCGACTTGACATGAGGGGGACCGCTTCCTATTATACTCCGTGTTTGCGGGGGGCGTAGCTCAGTTGGCTAGAGCGCTTGAATGGCATTCAAGAGGTCGTGGGTTCAATTCCCGTCGCCTCCACTCAGAAACAGCCTGTTTTATGCGGAAATCGTGAAGCCCACAGGCTGATGTGAGCAGAATGTGAGCAGTTGCGTGTCCGGGAGGAGACGCAATGAATCATCGGAAAGACTACGTTCTGTTCAAACGCGGGGCCACCCGGGGTGGTTCGGTCTGGTACTACAGCACCTACGACCCCTACGGTCGGCGCACTGTGGCGCGCAGCACAGGCCAGACCAACAAGACCCTCGCCGAACGCTACTGCAACGGCCTTCTGAAGGACGGCACGCTTGTCCCTGCCAAAGCCAGATTCTTCTCGGACTTCTCGAAGGACTGGTGGGTGTGGGACCGTTGCTTGTACATCCGGGGAAAGTTGAAGCGGAGCCGTGCCGGGAAGCCTACGATCAGTAGAACGCACGCACATGATATGCACGCGGCGCTTGAACGCCACGTTCTCCCAACCTTCAAAGACCTGAGACTCGAAGACATCACTGTGCCGTCGATTGAGTCGTGGATGGACTCCCTTCTGGACAGCGGCCTCTCGCCAAAGCGCGTTAACAATATCACCTCTTGCCTCCGGGTGATGCTGAGGGAGGCCAAGCGGCAAGGCTTGCTCCAGCATGACCCGTTCGATGTCATCCGGCCATTCGCCGACAATTGCCGAGAGCGCGGCGTACTCTCCATCGACGAGGTGCGGAAACTCTTCTCCGACGATGCCATCGCAACCGCATGGGGCGGGAACCTCTTGTACCGCACGATCAACATGGTGGCAGCGTCCACCGGGATGCGGCAAGGTGAAATACTCGCGGTCCGGGACGAGGATGTCCACGACGGGTGGATTCACGTCGAGCATAGCTGGAACTTGCACTACGGTCTCCAGCCGACGAAGACGCGTCAGACTCGCGATGTTCCTGTCCCCCCAAAGGTGATGGAGGCGATGAAGCCCTTCTTGGGGTCGGACGGGTTCGTCTTCAGCATGACCCACGGGGAGAGACCAGCGACAGGCCATCGGATCACCAAGGGTCTCTATGCCGCCTTGGAGAGAATTGGGCTTTCACACGAAGAGCGGACGCGTCGAAACATCAACTTTCACAGTTTCAGGCACTTCTTCAACTCGGTCATGCGAGCGCGGCAGATCCCCGTCGCGGTCCTTCAAAGCGTCACGGGGCACACCACCCTGGAGATGACGGATCGGTACAGTCACTTCTCCCTGGACAACTTCAAGGAAATTGTCGCCGTGCAGGCTGAGGTCTTCGCGTGAAGCGCAACAGAGATGTCGCAGCCGGCTACAGCAGGATGGTGGGCAAAATCAGCAGCATTGATGAACCCTCTGAGCGGTTGCAGAACTATTTTCGGGTTCGCAACATGATGATGTGGTCGCTGGCTGACATGCCCAACACTATTCCGGCGGATCAATATCCCAAGATGATGGCACTGGAGAAGTGGGTGTCGCTACAGATCGAGGTTCTCAAAGTTGTCGTCGATGAACCGAAACAGCCTCCCCTCTCCTGCCCCGGTCTACCGTGGTGGCAAGGTACTGAGGGTAAATGGCGAGCGTGGCTCAAGCCACTTCAAGAGCGTGACCTTGTCATCGTGAAAGACGGTAGGCCGGTGTGGATGGGTTCCGCGACTCTTGCGCGCATGGTCGCCCTCGCTGCCGTGGAGAAACGTTGGCTGGCACGATCGGTGGGAAATGATGGCCCCGTCCACTTCTTGC
>JBEKXR010000447.1:0-3707 GCA_049511935.1 Spirochaetia bacterium
TGGGAACGATGCAGTTCGGACGGAACAGGCTGGGCGGTCTGGACCAGGAGGCGACGACCCGGATGGTGAGACACGCGCTGGACCGCGGCGTGAACTTTATCGACACGGCGGACGTGTACACGCGGGGTGAGAGCGAGACGCTCCTGGGACACGCGCTGAAGGGGGTGCGGGAGGAGATCGTGCTCGCCACGAAGGTGCGCATGCCCATGAGCGACAACCCCAACAGGAGCGGCGCCACCCGGGTGAACATCATGCGCGGGATCGAGTCGAGCCTGCGGCGGCTCCAGACCGATCACGTCGACCTCTACCAGGTGCACAGCTGGGACTCCAGCACGCCGCTGGAGGAAACGCTCCGGACATTCGACGATCTCGTTCGCCAGGGCAAAGTCCGGTACATCGGCTTCAGCAACTACCTTTCCTGGCAGGCGGCGCACGCCCTGGATACGCAGGAGAGGCTCGGACTGGAGAAGTTCGTCACGGCCCAGATGTACTACAGCCTGGTCGGCCGCGGGCTCGAGCACGAGTTCCAGTCCTTCGCCGAGTACTACGGCATCGGCATCCTCGTCTGGAGCCCCCTTGCGGGGGGTTTCCTCTCGGGCAAGTACGAGAGGGGAAAAATGCCGCCCCGGGGCACGAGGTATTCCGAAGCGGGCGTATTCGTGCCGCTGGATCCCGAGCAGGCGTGGGCGGTGATCGATGCGCTGCGCCAGGTCGCGGCACGCCATGGGGCTGCACCCGCGCGGGTGGCCCTGGCGTGGCTCCTTGCGCGAGCCGCCGTCACGAGCGTGATCGTCGCCGCCCGGACCATCGAGCACCTCGATGACAACCTGGGGGCCTCGGATCTCGCGCTGGACCCCGAGGACGTGCGCCTCCTGGACACGGTTTCGGACCCCGGTGTCCCGTACCCGAAGTGGATGGTGCTCCAGCACGATACAGTGGAAGATCCCCGGCTGAAGGTGCTCCATCCTGAGCTCTACAAGGAAGGCGGGCCGTGGCGGGACCTGAACCGGGAGTGGAAAGGCTGAGCTGACGGCGGCCTGGGCTCTACGGTGTCGTCTTCAGCTCCCGCTCGGCCGCGTGCCGTTCGATCGCGAGCGAAATCAGCCGGTCGACGAGCTGCGGGTAGGAAATCCCGCTCGCCTCCCAGAGCTTGGGATACATGCTGATCCGGGTGAAGCCCGGGATCGTGTTGATCTCGTTCACGAGGACCTCGCCGGTGTCCTTGACGAACATGTCCACCCGTGCCATGCCGTCACAGCAGAGGACGGTGAACGAATGCCGCGCAAGAGCGCGCACCTTCTCCGTGACGGGTCCGTCCAGCGGCGCCGGGATACGCAGCTCGGCGCCCTTCTCATCGATGTACTTCGCCTCGTAGTCGTAGAAGCTATGGCCGCCCCCGGTCACGATCTCTCCCGGGATGGAGGCCTCGGGATCCGCGTTCCCCAGGACCGCGCACTCGATTTCCCGGCCGACGATGCATTCCTCCACGACGATCTTGATGTCGTATTCGAATGCGGCTGCCAGGGCCGCCCGATACTCTGCTTCGCTTCCGACACGGCTGATGCCGACGGATGACCCGAGGTTGGCGGGCTTCACGAAGAGGGGGGTTCCCAGGGCCGCCTTCAACGAAACGAAGTCCGGCCCGGGCTTTCCTCGAAGCACGGTCACAAACCGTGCGATCGGGATGCCCGCCTCCCGCAGGAGACGTTTCATGACGTCCTTGTCCATTCCAACCGCGGAGCCGAGAATACCGGCGCCCACGCAGGGCATGTTCGCCAGCCGGCAGAGGCCCTGGACGGAGCCGTCCTCGCCGTAGGGACCGTGGAGGACCGGGAACACCACATCCAGTTTCCCCAGCTCGGTGTCGTCGGAAAGGTCCAACAGCCGGCTCTGCTCGCCGTGGGCCACCAGCGCAATCTCGCGCGGCGAATCGGCAGTGAGATTCGGCAGCGGACGCGCGAATTCGAAGAGAGTCCTGGTCTGCTCGTCGAGCCTCCATCGGCCTTCACGGTCTATTCCAATCAGGACTGGATCGTATTTTTCCCGATCCAGGGCCTCGAGGACGTTTTTCGCCGACTGCAACGATACCTCGTGCTCGGCGGACCTGCCTCCAAACACGATCCCTACGCGGATTTTCTTCATCGTGACGCAGTATGCCCGGCCCTCCGCCCGGTGTCCATGGGAAACGCTGCGGACTGGCGCACGGATCGAATCGGCGGTATCCTTCCGAAGCCAAGGAGCAGGCCTGGAAGGAGTGAGGACATGAAATCAGATTCCATCAAGGTGTCAGCCGTGATCCCGGCCGAGCCGAAGGCCGTGTACGCCGCATGGATGAGCAGCAGCGGCCACGGGGCGATGACCGGCAGCGGGGCCCGTGTCACCGCGCGCGTCGGCGGTGCCTTCAGCGCCTGGGACGGCTACATCTCGGGCAAGACCCTGGAGCTCGAACAGGACTCGCGAATCGTGCAGTCCTGGCGCACGACCGATTTCGATCCCGACGATCCGGACTCCACCCTCGAGGTGCTCCTCCAGAAGGCCAAGGGGGGGACGAAGGTGACACTCGTGCACACGAATATCCCCGCGGGACACGGTGAGGAGTACCGCAAGGGCTGGATCGATTTCTATTTCAAGCCCATGAAGGAACACTTCGCTTCGAAGTAGCGGCGCCGCGGGCATCTCCTTCCCCAATATCTGCTTGACACCTCCGCCTCCTTGCCCTTCGCGTCGAGGGTCGCCGGTACCGCGGTCGTCTTCCTGCTCATCGTTTTCCTCCTTGTCTCCCGCCGCGCGCCTCGGATTGCATCCAGCTTCGCGGCGGCGTGGGCGCGAGCTGTTGGAGCTCTTCCTGTCCAGATAGATCGCGAAGCTTGCTCTCTCTGGGTGGGCAAGGGATTCAGCCTTTCGGACATCAAGTTCACGGGTCTCTCTAGTTTCGCAGAGCTTTTTCCGACGATGCCTTCTTCAAGGCACTGGCGAATACCCTGATATTCGTGGTCATCACGACAATTCTGCTCAACATAGTCGGATTCATCGGTGCCACCCTCATCGACACGCGGATTCCAGGGACGGCCTTTTTTAAAAACACGGTTTTCCTGCCCGTCCTCCTGACACCGATCATCATCGGCATCATGTGGTCCCGGATGCTCGATGCCTTCGGCATCGTCAACCAACTGCTGAGAAAAGTTCACGCCATCACGATGACCGTCCTGTTCCTCGGCGACGAGCACATCGCCCTGTACACGGTGATCGGGGCGACAGTCTGGCAATACACGGGCTACGACATGCTGCTGTACTTTGCCGGTTTGCAGGGCGTCCCGCACGAGCAAGTGGAAGCCGCCCGCATGGACGGCGCCAGCCCCCTTGCGGTGAGGCTCCACGTGGTGATCCCCTTCCGGAGCCCTGTCATCGCCATCACGATGCTCCTGAACATGATTGGCGGGTTCAAGGTGTTCGACATCGTCTACGTCATGACCGCGGGCGGCCCCAACAACAGCTCCCATGTCTTTGCCACGTATCTTTTCCAGCAGGCATTCCGGTTCAACCGCATGGGCTACGCATCCGTCATCGCGATCGTCATCATCATGTTTTCCATATTCGCGGCGGTGTTGCGCCTGCGCATTGTGCGCAAGGAAACGTAGATCCTCATGCTGAGGAGATCGCTCCAGACGATCGGCACCCTGCTCCTGAGCCTGATGTTCCTCATCCCG
>JBEKXR010000448.1:0-3701 GCA_049511935.1 Spirochaetia bacterium
AAGGCATTCAAGCCCTCCGCGCGTCCGAAGGGAATCTTGACGATTGAAGAGGCGCGGACCCTGCTGGACCCCGCGCGGGTCAGCGAGATATGGAGTGGAAACCAAGTCTACTACTCCGCTTCACTCCTGGCAGCCGTTACGGGGATGCGCCTGGGCGAAGTGCTCGCGCTGAAAGGCTCCGACATTTTCCCGGACCACGTTCACGTTGCCGGCTCCTGGGCGTCCGGGTACGGCACCGGCAAGACGAAAACAAAGCGCGTCGATGATATCCCCATCCCCCGGTTCGTGTACGACACCATCGATTCATGGCGCGCCTGGGAAGGCTTTGTGTTCTCTCTGACGGCTGGGGCTCGGCCGGTAGGCAAAGATGCTACGCTGAGGGCGCTGAGGACAGCCCTCGTCAAGATTGGCGTCTCCCGCGCGGACCAGAAACAGCGGAATATCGGTTTCCATTCGTGGCGGGCATTTGCAAACACGTTCATGCGGGCGCGCGGAATCCCGGACGCGAAGGTGCGGATGCTCACACGGCACGCGTCGGAGGAGATGACGGAGCACTATAGTGCTTTCCGGCTTGAGGACTTCGCGGACGTGGCAGCGGCGCAAAAGGAGCTACTTAGACCGCCGGAGGAGAAGAAATCCAACTAGGCCCGGGGTCGCTTTACAACCCGCGCCGGCGTCGGCATAGTGGAGATAGGGAGGGACAAAGTGACAGATAGACTTGATCCAGAAGGTGAGCGATTGAGACTAGCATCGGCAGACTTCTTTGCGCGGCTTGATTTCCCAATTGTGATCTGGTAGATCACAATCTTAGCTGGAACGGTGAAGCAAAGCAAATGCTGGTTGCGCCTATCATCGTTGCCGATGTGTTGTGTCAGATCGTGGGAAACGCCAAGGGGGAGGCGCATGTCATGCTGGACAACTACTTCGAGCACCTCATGCAGGGATTATGGCAATAACCGAGGAGGAACTCGATCTCCTCCGGCAGGATGAACGGCTCTGCAAGCGAATCCGCTACCAGGTCAAAAGTTTCTGGCATCCAGGAGAATACATTTCATTCAAGAGGAAGCCGACGAAGGAAGAGAAGAAGTCAGGGCAAGTTGATCTCTCAGGGCGTGGCCCGCTCGAAGAGCATGGGCCTAGCAGTTACCTGCACTGCCCAGTCAATCAGCGCTCGTTTTGGCTTGCGGGCGGATATGGCAGCCCGGAAGAACTTGAAGAGGCTATTTGGTCGGAGAAGATCGCTAAGCTTGAGGCCGGCAAGCCGCTCAATTTCTATGAGGGTTGCACCGTTCGGTTTCTAATCGACCTCTTGCGCAGGGCCGACGCCATCCGCAATCGAAACTGGTTGGGGTGGCTGATGGAAAATATGGGCAGTTGGGGAGGCTATTTCCCCGTCCGCCAGCACGGAGATGTCTTCCACGTCGCTTTGCGAAGAAAAATGCCCGAAAGATGGGCCTTGGGGAAACTTCCTGCGTCTAAAGAGGGTGAGGAGAGGGAGATTGTTTCTTCCTCAAGCGCTTCATGGCAGGCGGATCACGAGGGAGAGCCTGATCCGTTCTGGTTGACTATCGGGTCGGGGAAGAATCGTGCGTCTAAATATGCTGAGAAGATACTCAAAGAGAGGTGCATAGTGATTTTGAAGAACGTTCCCATGAGGAAGGAGATCACCGACTTTCTGGAAAACGCGGGTCTGACCCCGGACTGCCAGGTGGCGGCGATCATGGATGCTCTATTGAGCATGGTGCTTGCGCATTCGGAACTCTGGCAAGAGTTTCATGACCGGTTGATGCAGCAGGACAAGAAGGCGTTTTTAGATGCCATCGATGCTGCGCTCAAGGCGGGAAAACCCTTCACAGCGGAGACCCTCGCGGAAGTAGCCCAGTCCCTGGGGATTGAGGCGACGATCTCTTAATAACAGCAAGAACTAATCGCAATTTTGCGAAAGGTGGGGCCGTGCCGGCGTCGGGCGCGGAATCACAGTACCACACGGTCTCCCCTGATACCACGCGCGCCCTGGCTACCGAAGCCGCCCGCAGGCTGCTGAGAATGCCTTAATAGATTTATTAGAGCATCCCCCCGGCAGAGTCGGAAACACTTCATAGGAGCAATCAAAAATGACAGGTAGACATGGACAGACTGTGTTACTGCGTCCCGGAGGCTGCCGAACAGCTCTCCATTAGCGTTCGTTCTGTATGGCGATTGATTCATGACAAAAAGTTAACAACCGCCCGCATCGGGGGCCGGGTACTCGTGCCCCGGGCCGCACTTGAATCATTCCTGGCTGAACACCTCGAAGCCACAGCCGAATGACCACGCAACGGAACAACACGCTAAAGAATCTGCCGGACCTCGGAGTCTCGGTCAGCCCGGTGATGATTCGCAACGGGAAAATATCTCACGGCGCTCTGCGGCTCTGGCTCCTCATGCGGTCCATGTCTACGGAGTGGCATCCCACCATCGGCGGGTTCGCAACCCTGATGAAGGATCGGGGGCTCAGAGCATCCCAGAAGTCGGCCAGCCGTTGGTGCCGAGAGTTAAAGGGTCAAGGTTATCTCACCATCACAAGGGTATTGGATGCGCGGAAAAGGTGGGTTGGGTGGGCGTGGGCGACCTATCCGGTGCCAGTTGGCGAGTATGTCAAGCTGGTGGGCGAACACATGACCGCCTTAATAACACCTCAAAATGTCCTAGCAGGACAAAGTGACCCATTATAACTCTTAGTTATGAAGGTAAGACAATCTAGAAGAGAGTCTAGGAGAGTGAATGGGAATTGAGAATGAAGGCTGGACGCCCCCGCCGTGGGCGAAAGATGATTTCACGGCCTGGCGCATAGGATGGGCTCGCGAAGCTCAGCGGGGAATGGCGGAAGCGTTGGCAGAGAGCAAAAAGAAAAAGCGGCCGGACCTCGCGGAAGATATCGAGGCGGGCCGGCGCGATTCAGAAAGCGAGGATTGAAATGGGAAAAAAGAAGCCCAAAGCAAAAGTAAAGGTTCGCGGCGGGCGCAGGCCCCGGGGACCGAAGAAGTGATGAAGTGCATTAGGCTCGTCGAGGCTGAGGATGGTATCGGCGTCAGGGCTGTCTACTTTGACGGCAAGCAGGAAGTCGAGGTTGACCTCATTACTTTCAGTGAGGTTGCCCTCTTTCGCTTGACGGATTCCCGTTTCAAGCGGAAGCCGAAGCCGGAGAAATCGGCGACGATGAAGGATGAGGATTTCGGCGAACCCGTTCGACAGAATACTCGTCGAAGCGAGGACAGTCGATTGCTTTATGGCTGAGACAAGCCGGCGGACAATCGCCACTTGGCTCTATATCACTTGACCGCGAGAGAGAGCACTGAGCGCAGCCGCGTTCTCGCGTGGATTAACTAGCGCTCGCCGGATCGTTGATCCAAGGCGGGCAGCATTCGGCCGGATAACAATTTCCACCGATTGAGAATGTACTGAAAACTTAGGGGTACTAATGACTTATAGCGAAGAAAATGAACTCCTTCAAACGCGATGGATGCTTTGCAAGAATACAGAGGCCATCATGACGAAGGCAACCGGTAGGGATTTGACTACCGAAGAACGCAAGACTTTCGATACGGCAATGGCCGAGATCGATAGGCTCGGCGCAATGGTTCCGAAGAGGGCCGGCAGGAACGACGGTCGGAGTCTTGAACAACTAATGAAGGACGCTCAGAAAATCACGGACCGCAGTA
>JBEKXR010000449.1:0-3696 GCA_049511935.1 Spirochaetia bacterium
GCTGTCCGACCGCATTCCCAATCTTTTCGTGCCCGTGGGGCTCACCTTCTCGATTTGGGCGGTGATCTATCTCCTGCTCCTGCTTTTCACGATTGCCCAGGCGCGCGGCCTGTTTTCTGCGGGCCAGGACGGCCCCGAGGGGACACGGCGGATCGGCTGGCTGTTTGCCCTGTCGTCGGCTGCCAATGTCGCATGGCTTCTGCTGTGGCACTACGAGCTGGTCGGGGTGTCGGTTCTGGCGATGCTGGTGATCCTTGGGTCCCTGCTGGCCGTCTATGTGAGGCTGCGGACGGGCCGCACGCACGCCGGCTCGGCGGAGAGGTGGCTGTTCCGCGTGCCCTTCAGCGTCTACCTCGGGTGGATCACCGTCGCGACAATCGCCAACGTGACGGCTTTCCTGGTGAAGGCGGGCTGGAACGGTTTCGGCTTGCGGCCCGAAGTGTGGGCGGTTGCAGTGATCATCGTGGCGGCCCTCATCACGGTGGCAGTCCTGGCCACGCGCCGGGACGCGGGTTACGGCCTGGCGGTGCTCTGGGCCCTGGCGGGAATCGTCATCAAGCGATCGGCCGACTCGTCCGCCGCAAGCCACGTGGTGTTCTTGGCGGCATTCACCTGCGGCGTCGTGGTGGCCGCGGCAATCATCGCCTCGGCGGTGCGAAGCGCTCTGAAGCCTCTCAAGGCCTGATTGCGTCCCGGGGGAGACCGGCGGGAGGCGCGCACGTGACGGATAAACCCAGCCTCGGAGTCAGCTCCTGCCTGCTGGGCAACAACGTGCGATACGACGGCGGCCACAAGCTCGATCTCTACCTGTCCGACGTTCTCGGGAGGCATGTCCACTGGGTACCGGTCTGCCCCGAGGTGGAGTGCGGCCTGGGCGTTCCGCGGGAGTCAATGCGCCTCGTCGGCGATCCCGCGTCGCCCCGTCTGATCACCACCCGCACCGGGACCGACCATACGCAGCGCATGGAGCGATGGGCACGTCAGAGATCCGCGGAGCTGGAACGTGAGGATCTCTGCGGCTTCGTGTTCAAGTCCCGCTCCCCGAGCTCGGGCCTGCGAGGGATCAAGGTATACGACGAGAAGGGCAATCCCGCCCGGCGCGGCCAAGGCATGTTCGCCCGGGCGTTCACGCAGCGGCTCCCGCACCTTCGCTTGCAGAGAAGCGGCCATATCCTTCAGGTGTCAAGCATCGGCGGAATCGTTGCGTTTCCTGGCGTTGGCCTGTACCACGCATCCAAGTGGGCGCTGGAGGCTTTCAGCGACACTTTGAGCCAGGAAGTCAGCCAGTTCGGCATCAAGGTGACCCTAGTCGAGCTAAGTGGCTTCAGCACGGACTGGGCAGGCAGTTCCGCGGTACACGCCAGCAAAAACCCGATCTACGACTCCATCCGAAATGTCAGACCGCCTCGGCCAAAGCCGGGCGATCCCAAGGCTTCCGCCGCCGCCATCCTAAAGGTCGTTGACTCGGAGAATCCGCCGCTACGGTTGCTTCTGGGGAAGTTCGCGGCTGACTGGGTGAAGGAGGTGTATCCCAGACGCCTGGCGACATGGGCGGAATTGGAAAGTGTATCCCGTCCTTCCTCCGGGATTCCCCAGTTACAGTACCTCGGCAATTTCCTCTCTTTTCTCGAACCAGAAACAGCGAGCCTACAAACATAATAAACATTACAATTTCTAGAGCGAGAGGCATTCGGAACAAGTTTTCCTATGTGGTCAGCAAGGGCGGTATCAGCTCGTTGACCGGATGCGCGGCGGCCGACCTAGCGTCTTATGGCATTCGAGTGAATTCGATTGGTATTGGTCCAACAGGCACTCCGGTCGGGAGCAGAGAACATCCGGATCGAAAGCGTGGGGAGGCAAACCCGGCGAGCTTGACCGGTCGAATTGGCCATCCTGAAGAAATAGCTGATGTAGTCTCGCTTCTGTTATCCGACAAGGCGAGCTATATCTTGGGGACGATCGTGAATGTAGATGGAGGTAGCGGGCTTTCAGACTAAGAAACTCTAACATAATGGACTCATGAAACTAGAGCAGACCAGCAAATCATGATACAGCCAAGACCCGCCACCCCGTGGCTCCAAAGTTTCTGTAGCGCATGATCTCTCCTGAGCCCACGAGGCGAGTCCCCGCGGGGCTCGCGGTGCGAGCGCTGCTAGCCCTTCTGCCGAGCTCGTATCGCCGCAGTTTCCTCCCGCGATGGACCGTAGACGCCGGGAACGACCAGACCTGCCTCCCTCATGAGCACCGTCATCTGGCCGCGGTGGTGGATTAGATGTCGAATGAGCCCTTGAAAAGCCGCGGCAATGGTCATCGTTCTGCCCCAGAGCGAGATCTCTGAGGTCAGTTGCCCGTCGGCCAGCTTCTTCGAAGCCTGCTCCCCCATGGTACGCGCCGCCGTCTCGAAGGCATCTGCAATACGCGCGGCCGAAGCGGGTGGCTCTGTTCCGCGTTGAGGTGCGACGACCTCCAGCCCCGCTGCGGTACCGTATGCCCCGACCATGACTACCATATGCCAGGCAATCTTACCCAGCGTATTGGCCTCCGGGTCAGACCGTTGAGACAATGAGGCGTCAGTCAGTGCACGCATCACTTTGAGGCTGTTGCCGCTTTCTCTTCCCCAGTCCTCAACAAACTCTGCAACGGATGTATACATGCGGCAATTCTAATAGGGTCTAGAAACCAAATCAATTGTCCGTAGCAAGGTGGAGCCCGATTGCTCCCCCGGGCGGCGTGGCCTACCAGGGGACGGGGCCATTCTCGTCGAAGAATCCGCCGCTGCGGCTCTCATCGCTTTCCATGACCAGACGCGCGATGAGACGTGCAGGTTTCTCAGGGGGCTGGGTGCCGGTGTTCTTATTGAGATCGGTCCTCGTAAAGCCCGGAGCAATGCAGAAGATCGTAACCCCGAGCTTCTTCAATTCTTCCGCCCAATAGACAGTTATTGCATTCAGGGCCGTCTTCGAAGAGCCATAGGACAAATACGGCGGGCGAGAGTTGGAGCCAGGGTTCGACACACGGGTGAGCGACCCCAGGCCACTGGAGATGTTTGCGACGATCGATGGACGCCCTTCGACAAGCAGCGGCAGGAACGCGCTAGTGACAGCAAACGGGCCGAACACGTTGGCCTCGTAAGTCTGTCGCAGTCCATCAAGCGTGTTCTGAGCGGCGGAATCGACGCTTATCCCCGCGTTGTTGATCAGGATGTCGAGCCGGCCTACTTCGCGCTTCACCTGTGCACAGGCGGCATCGATTGACTCTTGGAGCTTTACGTCGAGTCCGACGAACCGCACATCCATTTTCTCTGCAGCCAGAGTGCGGGCCGCCTCCTGACCCCGCCCCGCATCGCGTGACCCTAGAAACACGGTGACGCCACGTGCGCCAAGCTCGCGGGCAGTGGCAAAACCGATACCCTTGTTCGCGCCCGTAATGAGCGCGAATTGCCTTTTGCTCACCTCAGTTACCTCCAGCAGTGTCTCTGGTCGCTTGTACGGCCAAAGGCCATCGAGCTACAGTGTTTTTGCCAACATAGCACCTTTTCTCCGGTGCCTCAAACTGAGTTTTCGATTGCGCGCCAGACACCGGGGCGGATGAGAGAAAGGCTTGCCGAAAAATGTGGGTTTATGAGGTGAGTGAATACCAAAGGTGGAGTTGAGTCATGGAGTTGATAGGTGGAATCCATAGAGTTGAAGGAGTGCG
>JBEKXR010000450.1:0-3692 GCA_049511935.1 Spirochaetia bacterium
TGTGGAGCTCACCGCCTCCTGAACCGCCGGCCGCCCCGCGAGCGAGTCCAGCACATGCTTGACGACGAGCTCGCGGCGGTCGGTGAACTTCACCAGCCCGAACCGGGGATTCCAACGCTCGAGCTCGTCGAGATATTTCTCCAAAAGCAGATGGACACGACCGGAATCCGGGATGGAAAGTCGCTCCAGCCCGTTCAGCAAAGTTGCGGATGGATCCACGCTCTCCGTCATCTCACCCGCCTCAGGTGGACGAGGAGAACGGCGATGTCGGGGGGGCGCACGCCGGGGATCCGGGACGCCTGGCCGACGGAGCCGGGACGAATACGCCGGAGCTTTTCCCGCGCCTCTGAGGAGAAGCCGGCCGCGGTGTCCCAGTCGAATCCCGGCGGGATCCGCTTGTCCTCCAGGCTCCGAAAGCGTCCGACCTGGACATGCTGCCGTCGGATGTATCCCGCGTACTTCACATCGGTCTCGGCGAGGGAGAGCCATTCCCCGGCGGATTTCGCAAGCGACGGTTCCCGTGCGGCGAGATCAGACAGCGAGATCTTCGGGTCCTTCAGCGCCTGCTCGAAGCTCCTCCCCCGGTGAGAAGCAAGGGAGGCGATCGCTTCCGCATCGGCTTCCGCAACCTTGCGGGAGCGCAGGAGCTCGCGGATCTCTTCGACCCCTCGCAGCTTCCGCTCCAGCCGCTCTTCGGCATCGGCGTCCTGAAGGCCGACGCCGCGGCCGTGCTTCAGCAGCCTGATATCCGCCGTGTCGTGACGCAGGGAGAGGCGGTATTCCGCTCGGGACGTGAACAGCCGGTAGGGCTCATCGGTCCCCTGCGTCACGAGGTCGTCCACCATGACGCCGATGTAGGCCTCTGCGCGCGAGAGCACGAGCGGTTCCCGGGACTGCAGATGGAGCGCGGCGTTGATCCCTGCCAGAAGACCCTGCGCGGCCGCCTCCTCGTAGCCGGAGGTGCCGTTGGTCTGGCCGGCGACGAACAGCCCCCCGACGGCCTTTGTCATCAGGCTCGGTCCGAGCTGTGTCGGGTCGAGGTAGTCATACTCCACGGCGTAGCCGGGCCGGACGATCTGCATGCTCTCGAGACCGGGCAGCGTGTGCAGAAACGCCTCCTGCACCTCCTCGGGGAGAGACGAGGAGACTCCGTTCAGATAGACCTCGTCGGTCTCCAGGCCCTCGGGCTCGACGAAGACCTGGTGGCGCGCACGATCGGGAAACCGCACGACCTTGTCCTCGATCGACGGGCAGTACCGCGGTCCGCGGCCGACGATCTTCCCGCCGTACAGGGGTGAGCGATGGATGTTGTCCCTGATGATCCGATGCGTCTGCTCATTGGTGTACGTGATCCAGCAGGGAACCGCCGGCCTCTCGAGGCGCTCCGTGGAGAACGAGAAGGGCCTCATGAGCGGGTCGGGCTGCTGAAGCTCCATTCGCGCGGTGTGAAGCGACCTCCCGAGGCCCCGTGCCGGGGTGCCCGTCTTCAGCCTGCCGACGGTGAATCCCCGCCGCCGGAGGCTCGCTCCCAGCCCCTCGGCCGCAGGTTCTCCCAGCCTCCCGCCCGGTGCGCTCCATTCGCCGATGAAGAGCCTGCCGTCCATGAAAGTCCCGGTGGTCAGCACGACGGCGCGGGCCATGATGCGGTTGCCGCGCTCGGTGAGCACTCCGCTCACGCGGGCACCGGGATCCAGCAGGAGGTCGATGACGGTGTCCTGGAACAGGGAGAGCCCCGATTGCGCCTCGAGCGTGCGCCGGGCAAGCGCCGCGTAGAGGGCCTTGTCCGCCTGCGCGCGCGGCGCCTGCACGGCGGGGCCGCGGCTGGCGTTCAGCATCCTGAACTGGATCATCGAGGCGTCGATGAGCTTCGCCATCTGGCCCCCGAGGGCGTCGATTTCCCGAACGAGGTTTCCCTTGGCGATGCCGCCAATGGCAGGGTTGCACGACATACGCCCGACGGTGTCGAGGTTCTGCGTCACCAGGATCGTCGAGAACCCCAGCCGTGCCAGGGCGAGCGCCGCCTCGATGCCGGCGTGGCCGGCTCCGATCACCACGGCATCGACATCACCATCACGTCGCCCGGCCGCCGGCATGCTATTTCCCCACGCAGAACCGGGAGAACATCCGGTCCAGGATCTCGGCGTTCGTGACCGCGCCGGTAATCTCCCCCAGGGCGTCCATCGCGTCGGCGCAATCCACGGCGAGGAGGTCCGGCGTTGCACCGTCCGAAAGGGAGGCGCGCAGTTGCTTCAGGCCCGCCAGCGCGCGCGCGAGCAGGTCGCGCTGCCTCTCGGAATCGACGAGGGGTTCCGCCCCGTCCGCCGGCACGCCCCCGAGTGCGGCCGCGGCGAGGGCGCGCTGTACCTCGTCGATCCCCGTCCCGGTCACCGCGCTCACCGAGAGGAAGCCCTCCGGAGCCGGGAGAACGCCCGGCAGGTCCATCTTGTTCCACACGCGCAGGAGCGGGGCAGGCCGTTCCCAACCCTCGAGGAGCTCGCGGTCCGCCGCGTCAATGCCGCGCGTCCCATCGACGAGGTAGACCACGGCATCGGCGGCGTCGATTACCTCATGAGTTCTTCTCAGACCTTCTATTTCCAAGGGATCGGTCGTCGCGCGCAGGCCCGCGGTGTCGAAGAGCCGAACGGGGATTCCCTCGATGCTCGCCCTGCCCTCCAACCAGTCACGGGTCGTTCCATGGATCTCGGAGACGATGGCACGGTCCTGGCGGAGCAGGAAATTGAAGAGGCGGGACTTCCCGGCATTCGTGGCACCCGCGATGGCGATGCTCATTCCCTCCTGGTACAGCCTGCCCTGCCGGAATGTCCGGACGAGCTCCTTCACTATCCTCTCCGCAGCGTCGAGTTTCTCCACGTCGACGCCCTCGTGGGACTGCTCGTCGGGATAGTCGATGAGGACTTCGAGCGATGCGCGCACGTCCAGGAGCGCTTCGCGCGCCCGCCGGACCCGCTCCTCGATTGCTCCGCCCAGGCGCTGGAGGGCAAGCCCGCGCGCCCTGTCCGTCCTCGCGCGCACGATCTCGTTCACGGCCTCCGCCTGGGTGAGACCCATCCGGCCGTTCAGGAACGCGCGCTGGGTGAACTCCCCGGGACCGGCGGCGCGGAATCCCGAGCGCGCGAGCAGCGACAGGAGCCGCTGGATCACCGGGATGCTTCCGTGGCAGAAGATCTCCGCCCCGTCCTCTCCCGTGTAGCTCCTCGGCGACTTGTAGACGGCGATCAGCACCTCGTCGACATCCTCGCTCCCGTCCCGAAGAACGCAGCGATGGATGGTGTGGCCGCGCGCGGCCGCCGGATCGAAGCGGCGCGCGACCAGCGGGGAAAGAAGCTCGAGGGAGCCCGGCCCCGAGACCCGGATCACCGCCAGCGCACTGGATGCCGCGGGCGTGGCGAGCGCCGCGATCGGGTCATCGGGAGAATGGATCACGATTACCGAGGATAGCCCGTCACCCTGACCGCATCAAGCCGGCCCCTGTTTCGCGCATCCTTTTGCGGATAAGATGTGCGGCCATGCATCCCGGCTGGTACGTCCCGATCGGCTTCATCGTGGGCGCGTACGGGACGATCATCGGGGGCGGAGGCGGATTCATCCTCGTCCCCCTCCTGGTCTTCCTGTTCCCCGATGACGGTCCCTCGATGATCACCGCGGCGTCGCTCGCCGTCGTCTGCGTGAAC
>JBEKXR010000451.1:0-3683 GCA_049511935.1 Spirochaetia bacterium
ATGGGAAAAAACGCCGGCAGGGTCCGATGGGCTTCCTGGTTCTCGCGAAGGAACGCGCACGCCTCCTGGGCATCGCGGACGCCGCCGGCCACGACCCGCGAGAGCAGCAGGAAATTGCGCTCCGAGTCCGCGGTCAGGGAGAGGCGCATCAGGCGCATGTCATGCGGGGAGATCTCCGTCTCGATGTCGAACGAGTTGATGTCCTTTTTCAGGATCGTGAACAGCGTGTCCCGCCGGAGCTCACATGGTCCGCCTGCCATTCCCCGGAGCCTGTTCAATGCCTCACGGGTAATGATTTCCGGGGTGATTCCGTACGGATATCCATCGGCAAATGTGTAATCGGCCCAGTACCGCACATGGTTCGCATACATCCGTGCGGCAAGCTCCGTGTCGAGAAACGGACAGTCGGCGAAAAAATAGAAGATCGTATCACGGCCTTCCGCAGCGGCTGTCATTTCCGCAAGGAGCTCCGGGACCGTCCATGAGGAACGAATGACCGATCTCGAACCCTCGGGTAGGTCGGTGGGCTGGGAGAGAAATACAACTGTCTCCGTGGCCCCGGGAAGGGCCCGGCCGAACCCCAGCGCGCGAGTGAAAGAGGATTTTCCTGCCACGAGCGGCCGGAATGCGGGTTCGCGCAGGTCGATCCCGTTGATGAGAGCGATGTTCTTCATGTCCTCGTTGATAATATCGACAGATTTCCGCGAAGTTCAAGAAAGCGGGCCGCTTCGCGGCAATACGCGGGCCGCTTCGCGGCCGTAGATGCGGCGCGCATTGCCATTCCTTCAGCGCAGGTATAACCTGCCTCATATGCCGGGCAGCCCTGCTGAGCACGTGTATTCCGTGACCGAGATCACCCAGCTCATCAAGGGAACCCTCGAAGAGGGTTTCCCCTGGGTGACCGTCCAGGGCGAGATCTCGAACTTCAGGCCATCCAGCACGGGCCATTGGTACTTCAGCCTGAAGGATACGGATGCGATCATTTTCGTCGTCATGTTCAGGGGGAGACTGGACGGGGTGCGGTTTATCCCCGCGGACGGCACGCTCGTGAAGGCCGCGGGAAGCGTCTCCGTTTACGCTCGTCGCGGCAGCTATCAGCTCATCTGCGAGTCACTCATCAAGGCGGGCGAGGGAGATCTGCTCGCGCGGCTGGAAGAGATGAAGCGCAGGCTCGCTGCGGAGGGGCTCTTCGACCTGGACCGCAAGAAGCCTCTCCCGCTCTACCCGTCCCGCATAGCAGTGGTGACATCGCCCACTGGCGCCGCCGTACGGGACATCCTGCGGGTCCTGCGGCGCCGCAGCGCCGGCGTGGACGTGGTGATCATTCCTACGCCTGTACAGGGGGACGGCGCCGACGAGCGCATCGCCCGTGCCATCGAGATCGCCGACCGTCATCGACTCGGCGAGGTCATCATCGTCGGAAGGGGTGGAGGGTCCCTGGAGGATCTCATGCCCTTCTCATCTGAGATCGTCGTGCGGGCCATCGCCTCTTCGAAGACGCCGGTGATCTCGGCGGTGGGGCACGAGACGGACGTCACCCTCGCGGACCTTGCAGCCGACGTGCGGGCCCCCACTCCTTCAGCGGCTGCGGAAATGGTGGCCGCCTCTCGCGCGGACCTTCTGGCGCGCGTGCGCGGAACGCAGGATTCGATGGCCGCCGGAATCCGCCAGCGGACGGAGCGAGTGAGACTTCTCATGGCGCAGTTTGCCGCGGAAAACCTCGAGCGCAACGTCCGACTGTTCGTCCAGCCGCTCTCCCAAAGGGCCGACTACGCGCGGGAGGAGCTGCTCCAGGAGTTCCGGGAGATGGTGACAGCCCGCCGGCACCGCTGCACGCTGGCATCGCGGGAGCTCGCCTCGTACTCGCCCCTGGCGATCCTCGCCCGTGGATATGCGGTGGTCACTCATGAACCGACGGGCAAGATCCTGCTCTCCCCTGACCCTGTGAACCGCGGAGAACGACTTGCCATCAGGCTTTCGCGCGGCAGGATCCGCGCAACCGTGGAGGAAACCGATGCCGGCGAAAAGCAGTGAATCAAAGAAGGCCCCCCTCGGCTTCGAGCAGAGGCTGGAGCGGCTGGAGCAGCTCGCCGAAAAGCTGCGCGACGGGAAAATCCCGCTTGAAGAGGCGGTGTCTCTTTTCGAGGAGGGGATGAAGCTCTCCAAGTCCCTGGAAAAGGACCTGTCGAGGGTCGAGCGGCGCGTGGAAATCCTCACACAGGAACCGGCGGGCGAAACCGAGGATCCCGGGCTTGCCCTCTTCCCCGAGCTCGATGAAGACGAAAAGGAATGATGTTCCTCGTCACGGGAAGCGTTCGGGGAACGTGACCCTATCTCCCTCCCTGATGCCGAGCTCAGCGAAAGCGCCCTTTCTCATTTCCAGGGCGTAGCGGGCAGACAAGCGGGAACGCACGATGCTCTCAGAGAAAGGTTCCAAGTCCTCGATCTGCAGGATCTTCCCCTCCACCGAGAGGAAGGCGATGGAGAGAGGGGTCGGGGTGTTCTTCATCCAGAATGAAAGGTGATCGTCCCGGTCGAACACAAATATCATGCCGTCCCGGGGCCCCAGGTTCGTCCGCTCCATGAGGCCGTGCTCGCGCTGCGCCTCGGTGCGCGCCACTTCTACGGTGAGCGACTGCCCGGCCGCGCTGATCGTGAGACGCTCCGGTGGCGACTGGCAGGCGGAGAAACATGCAGCAATCAGGACGAACGGGACGACCTTACTGGACATGCACCATCCATCCCTTCAGGTATTCACCTTCGGGATGCGAGGCGGCAATCGGGTGATCGAGGTCCGCGTGCAGCTCGCAGAGCAGCCGGGCTGACCTCCCGGACCGCAGCGCCGCCTCCGCGACGACCTGCTGGAACATCGGACGGTCCACGGCACCCGAGCAGGAGAAGAGGAAGGCAAGGCCGCCGGGCGAGAGGATGCGCAGGCACTGCAGAAAGAGGCTAAGGTATCCCTTCAGCGCCCCGTCACGTTCGACCCTCCGGCGAGCGAACGGCGGCGGATCGGCCACGAGCAGATCGCAGCGCGGCGGCGATTCGAGAAAACTGAACACGTCCGCCTGCACCCATTCGAATGCGCTGCCGCGCAGGACGGGGGAAAGGCTCACGCTCGCTTCCGCAAGGTCGAGGGCGCTCCGTGAGCTGTCCACCGATATCACCTTCACCGCTCCGGCCGCCGCCGCACGGAGTGCGACGGCACCAGTGTACGAGAAGAGATTGAGCACGGTCTTTCCCCTGCTGCAGCGCGAGATCAGGGTCCTGTTCGCACGCTGGTCGAGATAGAAGCCCGTCTTCTGGCCGTGTGCGAAATCGACTTTCATCCGCACGTCCCCTTCGCGGATGACCGTGGAGCCGTCGCCCTCACCACGCACGTATCCGGAAGCCGTCCTTAGTTTCTCCACGCGGGCAAAGTGCTCGTCCCTCCGGACGAACACTTGAACGTCCGGCCGGATGCCACGGAGGCAGTCCACGATTCTTTCGAGCTGCGCCTCGACGTTCCGCGTGTGCGGGCACACAACGGCCGTGTCGGCGTAGAGATCGATCACCAGCCCCGGAAGAAAATCGCCCTCCGCGTTCACGACGCGGAAGGAGTCGCTGTCGAGCCCGAGCCCGGTTCTCAAGCTCCATGCTGCTCGCAGCCGCTGCTCGATCCAGTCTTCAGCGGGTTTTTCAGG
>JBEKXR010000452.1:0-3681 GCA_049511935.1 Spirochaetia bacterium
ACTCCGGTGGCGAAATGCACGGGATGGAATCCCGCGCGCTGCGCCCGGCCGACTTCCGCCTCGGAGAGTCCCCCTTCCGGCCCCACCAGGAGGCTCACGGCGCGCGGCCGGCCGGCGAGCAGAACGTGCAGCGGCTCGTCGCCCAGGGGCATCTCGTGGAAGAGAAGGGGTGTTCCCCAGTCCCCGCCCTCGATGGAAGCAAAAGGACGGGGCCCCTCGATCTCGGGGAGCACCGGTGTGCCGCTCTGCTGCAGCGCCTCGCGGGCGATCCTGCGCAGCCGCGCGATCCTGCCGTTATCATCCCCGGGACGCGCCACCGCGCGCTCGCTCACGAGCAGCACGATCCGCGCAACACCTGTTTCCGTTGCCTGGCGGACAATGAGATCGATTTTCCTGCCTTTTGGCAAGCACTGGAGGAGCGTGATTCGAACACCGCGCGTGCGGAATGCGGAGGCATCGGAATCCCGCTCCCGCGGGCGGGGGGAGAGCTGTACCTCGCATTCTGCCCGGCCCACCCGCACGATCCGCATCTCGTAGAGTGCGCCCCGCGAATCCACGGCATCGAGTGTGTCCCCGTCCCGCATCCGGAGCACCCGGGCGACGTGACGGAAGTCCGCGCCCGACAGGGAGATCCTCGGCTCCCCCGCGTACCATCGCGGCAACAGGAACTGCTTCATCTCTGAGGTGCCTCCTCGGACGGGGCGCTCCCGGTGGAGGCGCCCTTCGTTTGCCGCGGTCCTGTCCCTATGTCCCGACCCCGATTTCGTGGTTCGAGAGCGCCTTTACGGCCGCTTGTAACACGATGTCGAAGTCGAGGTCGTACGGCGGAGGATTGTTGTTGTTGATGTTCTGCTGGACACGGACGAGTCTCCTCAGGTAGCGATCATCGAGCGCGATTCCCCTGCCGTGCATGTCCGCCACGAACCGCGTGATATCCGCATCGGTGGCATTCGGGTTGGCCTTCACGAAGTCCTTCACGAACGTGCCGTTCAGGAGGTCATTGAGGGCCTTCTGCTGAGCATCGGTGAGCGCAGTCTCGGTGATGGTGCGGTCCGGCTCGATGCCCTTCTTGTCGATCGAGACGCCCGTCGAGGCGCCCGAGGGAGTGTAGTAGCGGGATGTGGTGAGCCGGTAACCCCCGTCTCCGAGCGCCTGCACGCTCTGCACGGAGCCCTTCCCGTATGTCTTCTCGCCGATGAGGGTGGCGCGGTGGTAGTCCTTGAGCGCGCCCGAGACGATCTCCGCGGCGGAGGCCGAGTAGCGGTCCACGAGGACGACCACGGGGACCTTCGGATCCACGAGCATGCGCGTGCGGCGTGCGTTGTACACCATGTTCTCGCTCTGCACCCGCTCGCTCTTCCTCTGCACGATGAGCCCCTGGTCGATGAAGAGGTTGGCCACGTCCACCGCCGAGTTCAGGAGCCCCCCGGGGTTGCCTCGCAGGTCGAGGATCATGGACGTGTAGCCCGCATCGATGAAGGATCGGATGGCCTGCCGGCACTGCTCTGCCGACTGCGGGGTGAACTCGGACAGGCGCAGGTACCCGATGCCGCCCGGCATCATCGTGTATTTTACGGTCCGAAGCTGGATGATGTCGCGCGTGATCGTCGTGTCGAACTGCACCGATTCCCCGCGCTTGATCGTCACGGTGACGTCCGTCTTCGGCGGGCCGCGCAGCGTGTCACGGATCGCGCTCAGCGAGAGCTCCGCCATCGGGTTGCCGTTCACCTTGACAATGATGTCCCCCGCCGTCACTCCGGCCCGGTAGCCGGGCGTGCCTTCCAGGGCGGAGACCACCTGGGCCCCGACCTTGTCGATCTTGGTGATCTCCAGCCCCACGCCGCCGAAGCTGCCCGTGGAGATGTAGGTCATGTCCGTCCACTCGCCCGCCGTGAGGTACATGGAATACGGGTCGCCGAGGGCGTCGAACATGCCCTTCAGCGCCCCTTCGTACAGGACCTTCGGGGCAGCCTTGTCGGCGTCCACGTAGGTGTCACGGATCTCGCGGAAGACCTGCCCCAGTGTCGACATGTAGGCCTGTGTCTCGTCCTCCGTGGTTCCCGCCAGCAGCCGGGGCGACAGGGCGAAAAACGCCAGGCCGGCAAGGAGCACCGCCGTCACGACGGTCCAGGCAATTCGTTCACGCGAGCTGAATGATCTCATCCGCAACTCCTCAGGCGGCCAAATTCGAATGGCCAGCCCTGCCTGTCAATGTACAGAATTCCGCCGCATGCTGCATCACCGGGTCGGCCTTCCGGTCTTCGCGCGCCTTCGGCGTGCTACGTATCCATGGCTAGGGTTGCAACTCATCGGTTGGCTGGCTACACTGCGCAGAGCATGAAAGCGCGGCGCGGGTTGCTCCTTGCCGGCTCCCTCTGGGAGCTCGTGCGCTTCTTCCTCGTGCTCCTCCTCTTTGCGTCCGTGCTCCAAGGGTCTTCGGGTGCCGGGCCATGGGTGTTCCCGTGGCTCCTGGTCGTGGGATCGGGCAACCTGCTGATCGCCGCAGGCGGAGGGATGCTGGCACTTTTTCCCATGCGCTACACCCCGCTCATTGCCTTTTTGCGGCTCGGCAAGGTCCTGAGCGTCTTCTCCTTCATCCTGCTCGCGGTCTCGGGCGCCCTGCGGATCGCGGCCGGCAGTGAGATCCTCGGCAGTGGCCGGCGCGCGATCACCGGCGAGGCTGTTCTCCTCGGCGTGTTCCTCCTCGACCTGCTCTTCCTGGCCGTGCTCATCGGCTGGCGCGCCGAGGAACCGCAGGTCCCGGCGAGCGGCCCGGGAGCGAGGCTGCCCGAGCACAATGAGACGGAGGTGCGCGATTTTCACTAGGAGCCCGTACCGCAATGGCACGGCTGGCACTGACAGGCACGGCCCAGATACCGCGCTGCGCGCGGTGTGCGCTTGTGGCGGGCGGTCTCGGCCATGGTGATCCTCCCCATTGGAAGCGGCAAGGGCGGCGTCGGCAAATCACTGCTCGCCACCAACCTGTCAATCGCGCTCGCCGAGGCGGGGAGGAAGGTTGTGCTGGTCGATCTGGACCTCGGTGCCTCCAATGCCCATACGATGCTCGGCATCCGCAGAGTGAGCCAGGGGATCGGCACATTCCTCTCCGTTCCGCGCACGAGCTTCGAGGAGATCATCCTGCCCACCGAGTACGACGGCCTCTCGTTCGTGCCCGGTGACGCCGAGGTGCCGGGCATCGCAATACTGAAGAGCGCGCAGAAGAAACGCCTGGTGCGGTGCCTGGAGTCGCTGACGTTCGATTTCATGGTGCTGGACCTGGGGCCGGGTGCCGGGGCAAACCAGCTGGACTTCTTCCTCCTGGGAACGCGGGGCATCGTCGTCACCACGCCCGCTCTGACCTCACTGCTCAACGTCTACCTGTTCCTCAAGAACGTGGTTTTCCGCGCCATGTATGCCACGGTCGACCTGCGGTCGCGGGCGTTCGCCCTCCTCGAGGATCTGCGCCGGGATCGCGAAGGCGGTCTCCAGCGCGCCGCGGTACCGCGGATACTCGAGACAATCGCCCGGGAGGATCCCGAGGGACACGCACTTCTTGTGCGCGCGCTGGAACGGCTGAGGCCCCGGCTTGTGCTCAACATGGTGGATGACCCTGCCGAGGCGGAGAAGGGAGAGAAGCTCCGGGCGGCGGTCCGGGGATACCTCGGAATCGACATCTCCCAC
>JBEKXR010000453.1:0-3673 GCA_049511935.1 Spirochaetia bacterium
AAAGAAATCGTCGGAGATCGACCTCCGACTCTCAATATACACAACATCGGTGCTTCGCGGGCGCTGCAATCCTCCTCCCCCTCGCCCATGCTTCGACCTACGCGCCAATGGGGAATCTCTGGAGAGATGCTGCCCTGCGGCCAGCGTGCCCAGGGCCGCCCATCTGCCGCATGGGCATGTCTTGCACTGAATGACACGGGCCTAGATACCGCCCTTCGGGCGGTGGGCATTAGACCAGCTTGCGGTTGCGGGCCTCCTCCATGATCATGCGGTTCCAGCGGTTGCGCCAGAGGAACGAGCTGCGTTCGCCAGGCGCATCGATCCGGCTCGCACGCTCCTGGAGTGTCTTGAGGCTCTTACTGAGAACCGTCACCTTGTCGTCGACTTCTTCCGACCCGGCCTCGGGAAGGACCTGGGAATACAGGTAGTTGAACCACGCGGCGCGGGGATCCTCGTCCAGCGACTTCTGCCCGCGGGTGAGCTGGTGGAGCTCCCGGATTCCCTCGTCGCGGAAACCCCTCAGCCCCAGCAGATAGGCGCGCATGCCCAGGAGGGTTCTCTGCAGGAGCGCGCTGCCGCGGCTCAGCTTGAAGCATCTGCCTTCCACCGGAGAGAACCCGTCCTGCCAGGTGATCCCTTCAGGAGCCGGGAAGCGTGATTCCGTGGAGAGGGCGAGGGCCCGCTCGATGTACAGGCTCGCATTCTCCAGTGCGCCCGAGAAGAGGCATCCTTCCGCCTGGAAAAGGAGGACTTCCCGTGTCTGCCGGGAAAGGCTTTCCAGGAGCCGCGTCCCCGACGCCCCCTCGTCACGGTGCAGGAACGTCCGTCCCAGCCAGGCGCGGAGGACGGGCAGGGCATCGTCGAGGGAGTACAGCGTGGCGCAGCAGAGGCAGGACTGAAGATCCAGGGAGCACTCGTCGTACGCACCGACCTGGAATCGCGTCCGCGCCCTGAGAAAGAGGAGAAACAGCTCCACTTCCCGCCGAAAGAGCTTCCTCGCTTCGGCCAGCCCCTGCTCGATCACGGAAAGGCACTGCGTGAAAAGGCCGTCGATGAAGAGGCTCCCGGCAAGGTAGGCGAGGGTCCACAGCATGCCGGGCGCATCGTGGGCCTCGTAACAGAGCCGCTGCGAAAGCGCAAGGTACTCCACGGCCTCGCCCAGCCGTCCCTCGGCCAGCATGGCCGCGCCCAGCCAGAGGTAGCACGCCCGTTCCCCCCGTTCCGGAGGAACCTCCGGGTTCTCGCCCCGGGATTCCTGGTAGAGAAGGAGGGCTCTCTTCAACTCATCGAGGGCCGCCGTGGCATTGCCGCCCGAGAGGAAGTACTTCGCCCTTTCGATCAGCACCTCACCGCGGAGCGACGGCCTGAGCTCGGACCCGGCCAGCCTTTTCGCTTCCTCCTGGGCCGCCTGGGCCGCCTCCTCGTCCCGCTCCAGCAGGGCGGCGCGGAGCCTTCCCAGCGCGGTGACCGCCGCGAGCTCCTTCGCCTGCTCGGCGGTCGGCGGGACCGAAAACTCGAGGGCCCGGGGATCGCAGAACGCGGCCGCTCCCGCCGGGTCGCACTCGTCGAGCTTGCGCCGGATGATCTCGGGCAGGATGCGCAGGGCGAGATCGGTCGAACCGCTGCGGGCGAGGAAGCTGAAAAGAAGGACAGGGTGCCGGTACCTCCCCGACTCCCAGAGGGAGGTCATATGCGTAATGAACCGCTGCCTGAGCGCGGCGCCCTCCCTGCCGAGGAGCTCCTCCAGCTTGCGGCGGAGCGTGGGGAAGCGGGGAATCAGGTCGCGCTCGTCCGCCATGAGACCCGAGGCCATGAGGTCGGCGAGTGATCTCCCCACGGTCGCGGCGTCGAATCCCGCCTCACCGAGGAACGAGAGGAATCCCTGCCGGTCGAGGAGGCCGCCGGCCAGGTACAGGCCGTACAGGAGCAGGAACGTGTCGTCGCGAAGCGTGCGGATGAGGAACCACGACACCGAGAGCGGGTTGGCCGGGAGGGCAGGCTCGTCGTCCGCGCCGATGCCCCACTCGTGGCCGTGCAGGGTCGAGCGGATGCGGCCTGTCTTGGCCAGGTACTGGAGGTAGGACACCACAGAGAAGTACAGCCCGCCCGAGCGACGCCTCAGGCGGCGCGTGAGGGATTCGGGCATCGAAAGCCCCGGGAAAAGGTGCTGGGCGAGGGAACGTATCTCGCGCTTTCCCAGAGGGTGCACGTAGAGGAGATGCAGGTCGAACCCCGCGAGATCCGCGGGGGAGGGGCGCGAAAGGCTTGAGACGACGGGCACGAGCCCCGTGTTCGACAGGAGATCGTCGAACAGCCGTGTGATGATCTGGCGCGCCGCGGGATGGTACCCGTCGATTCCCTCGCAGAGGAAAAGCGCGGGATTCAGGGTTTCCGCCGCCATCCGGACCCAGGCGAGGAGATAGAGCCGGTAGCCGAGGAAAAAATCGTCGAGGATACGGTCCGGCAGCGGATGCGGGTCCGCCCCTCCCCCCTGCCCCGCCGGCTCCTGCAGCCACGCCAGGAGCGGCCCGACATCGTCCCACGAGGCGCGTTCGGGCCCCCGCAGTCGGGAGGCGGTGTTCGCGAGGACCGCAGGGTTGAGGCTGGAGAGAAAAGGGTGCAGGGGCGAGCGGCGTTTGAAGATGGTGCGCATCCGCAGCGCCGGTACTGCACCGGGCCGCAGAAGGCGCGCGGCGAGCTCTCCGAGAAGTGCGGTCTTGCCGACGCCGGAAGGACCGTGCACCCAGAGGATGTCGCGGCCCTCCCCGAGGTTCAGCCGGGGAGAGATGATGTCCAGGGCCCGGGTCACCAGGGATTCGCGCGTCCAGGGCCGAAGCGTCTCGGGCGCCTGCTCCTCGCGCTCGGGCGTCAGACGCACGCCGATCACCCGGTAGAGGAGTCCCGATGTCTCGAAGGAGAAGCAGTCGGCGAAAAGGGCGGCGCACTCCGGCGCGATCCACAGCTGCTCATCGTCTTCCGCGCTTTCAAGGAGCTTCTGTACACGGGCGGCGCTGACTCCGTCCGGCCCTTGCTGCAGCGGAGCCAGGAGGACCGAGAAACCGAACAGCTCGGATCTGCGGCCGGCGAGGAAGTCACGGATGCGGCTTGCCGCGGCGGCGGCGACTCCGACATCCAGGTCCTCTTCGGGTCCCATCTCGGCAAGCCACACTCCCTGCCCCACCGGCCGGGCAGGCGATGCAAGAGAGCCGAGGGCTGCCGCGAGCGAGGCTTCCAGCGCGGCAAGGCCGTCCGCCCGCAGGCGCGCGAGCTGCCTGTAATTGCGCAACTCAGCGATAACATATATCATTCAGACATTATCCACGAATGGGCCGGACAGGGAAAGGGACGAGCGACATGGACTCTCTGGAGTCCCTCAAGATGAACGGAAAACAGAGCCGTACGATCCGGCTGTCGGTGAACCCGCAGGCCGATTTCCGGCAGGTCATCCACACCCTCGAGGCGATTGTGTTCCCCCCCGTACGGGTGAACGCGGAGCACGTTCGTTTCGCCGTCCTGGAGCTCCTCAGCAACTCCATCCGCGCGCACAAGGAGAAAGGCGAGCCGAGAAACATCTCGATCGACCTTACTATTTCCGACGGCAGGCTCGTGTTGACGATTCGTGATTTCGGCGGCGGATTTTACACCGGAACGCTCCCCTATGCCCTGGAGGCGG
>JBEKXR010000454.1:0-3667 GCA_049511935.1 Spirochaetia bacterium
GTCAGCTGAAGAACGAGATTCACGGGGTGCTGTTGGACAACGGGGTGAGGGATCGGGCGCTGGGCACCCGCCTTGCGAACTCTCCCGCCAGAGCAGAGGAGCTTCTGAAGACGGTGGAGCTCTCCGCGGCCAGTCGTGTCTGCATCCTGACCAGTCTGGCACTTCTGGCGAGCTTGCAGGACCAGAAGGAAACTCTCAAGCGCGAGATCTACCAGGCAGGCAGGCCGCTGGAGGCCGAAGTGAAGCTGCTCATCAGCATCCGCGGGGTGACCCCGCTGCTGGCCCTGGCCTTCCTCTCCGAGGTGGGAGACATCACAAGGTTTGCGAGCGCCCGGCGGCTACATTCTTATTTGGGGGTGGTGCCCACGATGCGCTCCAGTGGCGGTGACACACAGCGGGGCGATCAACCGACACAGCCGGGGACTTACCCGCAGCCTCTTCACGCAGGCGGTGATCCACCTGGTGGACTCCTCTCCCGTGCTGGCTCGCTTCTACCGCGAGTTGGCTGGCCGTAAAGGGTACGGGCGCGCTCGGATCGCGCTAATCCGCAAGACCTTTTCAATGATGCGCCGAATGCTTTTGTCTCGCGAGCCATATCGCTGGCTTGAGCCGAAGCTATATGAGCAGAAGCTCAGCGACTACGCGAAGGAGATCAAGAAGGGGGAGAAGCAGGAGGCGGCTTGACGCGCATCATAGTAGCGAGAAGGATCGGCTCAGCGGACCCCCACACGGCAGGCCCTCCCATCGTGCGTTGTAGCACGCGCCGGGGTATAGGAAACTCCTTTCTGACCACTTTTGGATGGGCCCCAATGCACAACCATGACGATGCCGCTCAGGCACGACTCTGACAGGCAATTCGATGACCTATGTCGGATCACGAATCTTGGTGACTCCGATGGATCTCTTCGAACAGATGAATATTCTCCATCATGATCTCGGTCATGACCGGATCAAAAAACGTGCCGGATGATTTTCGAAACTCTTCCCGGGTGGCCGCATACGACATCGGAAGTTTGTACACGCGCTTGGAGAGAAGGGCATCATACACGTCCGCCATTGCCATCACCTTGGCCTCCAAGGGGATGGCATCGCCCGCCAGTTGCGCCGGATACCCGCTACCGTCCCACTTCTCATGGTGGTGGAGGCAGATTCTGTGCGCCATGACGAACACCTCGGCCTTACACTGCTCTATGACCTTTTGAAACGCCGCAGCCCCGGCGGTGGTGTGCGTCTTCATGATCTCGAACTCTTCCGTGGTGAGTCGACCGGGCTTCAGGAGGATCGCGTCGGGAATGGCAACTTTCCCGATATCGTGGAGAGGGGATAGATTGTACATCTCATCGATGAAGTCCGGTGGAATGGTTGCTTTGTATCGAGGGTGAACGGCTATTTTCTGGGATAGCAAAACGCAGTAGCCACGAGTCCGTTCCAGGTGCGCTCCTGTTTCGGGATCTCGGGAATCGGTCAACGCCGCAAATCCGAACATGAGTGCGCGGTACGCACTGAGAAGCTCCGCGGAGGTCTTCTTGTCCAACGCGGAGATCCGCTGCGTGAGGACTTTGGCGACACGCTGCGCGAACAGTGGGTCTTGATCGAGCAGGGCGGAAAAACCCTGCTGTTCCAATCGGAGGCATTCAGTCCGCTCCAGCGCCCTCACGCTTGCCGATCGGGCCTCCTGCGAGATCAGCGCCATCTCTCCGAAGGATTCGTTCGGACCCATCTGCTGCAGTTCCCTCTGGCCCCACCCGGTTTTCTTCTGTACGGAAACCCTTCCATTCACAATCATGTACATGCTTGCGCCTGGCTCTCCTTCGCGGCAGATGAAGCTGTCACTTTCGAATACGACCTTCTTTAGTTGCCGCACAATACGATCCATCGAGGCATCTCCTAGTTCAATGAAGAGCTCACTTTGGCCAAGGATCTCGCGAAGGTTTGACATGGGTTGCCCCTTAGGGAGATTATATACGCTTGGAAACCAACACTGAATGAGGCGAAAAAGGATGACGATCCAGTAGGCTTGGCCCAGAGCATTGGAAGGGCAGCTCGACAGAAGACGGGTATCTAACTGTAGAGGAAGCGGCGCTGCTTGAGCTGCAGGCGGACATGGTGGAGCTTTCGGCATGCGAAACGGGGCTTGGCAAGGTGGTGCAAGGGGACGGGGTCCTTGGGCTGACGCGGGCCTTCATGGTAGCGGGGGCCAACGGAGTTGGGGCGACGCTGTGGGTGGTGGATGACCTGGCCACCAAGGAGTTCATGGTACGGGTGTATGGGCTGGCGACAGTGGAGAAGCTACCAGGACTCATCAAGAACCGAACCGAGGACTGGCAAGGGGAACACCCGGGGCAGCCTTTGACCATCTCTGTCAGTGAACAGATCGCTGTAGCGTCCACGACTGAAGTTCTCACGCAGATGACAAGCGCAAGCGGTCCGCTATGGGGCATCAGAAAGACACCGTACTGGACCAGCGACAAGAGCGCGAAGGAAAAGCCGCAGTGACACTCGACCAGGTTCGCGAGGCACGCAGAACAGTTTGCCAATTGTGCAAGGTGCGGCCATTGAAATGGAGCACGAGAAGACTGTGAGGATGTAGAATGGCAAGCTACAGAGCTGCAAAGTGAATAAGCGAATGGTGGTTGCGGTAGTTCTTGTGGTCCTCTTGGCGGCTTCGGCGTATGCACAGACGACGGACTTCTTCGAGCTTGTGAAAACTAGAACGCCGCAGAGTGTGCAAGCCGCTATCGACCAGGGCGCAGATGTGAACGCTCAGAACAAGGACGGCGCGACCCCGCTGATGTACGCCGCTGCGTACAACCAGAACCCCGAGGTGATCACCACGCTCTTGAAAGCCGGCGCGGACGGGAAAGCGAAAAGCAACGAGCGGAAGACAGCCTTCGACTACGCACAGGGCAACGAGAAACTGAAAGGCACCGACGCCTATCGACAGCTCCAACAAGCGTCGCAGTAAGCGCGAAGGGTCTCACGGAAGATTGACGGCGACGTAGAACAGTTGCCCACTTGTGCAAGGTTCCACGGGTCGAGCGGTGACTAATCTCGTGTTATGTGCGATTCGAGGGGGTCTAATCATACGGCAGGACGTGAGATCGTTCGTCTACAGCCCGTAAGGCATGAGCGAAAGCGGGGCCGCCCCGGACATACGAGCGGGGCGCCCCGGATTACGAGCGGGAAAGGCGCTCCTACACCCTTTCCGCTTCGCCTTTGACTTTTTAAATGATACCCCCTCGCTCTGGGGCTTTCATGTTGCGCCTTCACATAGGCGACCGGGAGGGACGATCCGTTGGGGTCCGAGGCCTTTGCCCGCCTCAGGACAATGCCGTCGCGTTCACCCTCAAGAAATGAACACGGCAGGCCCTCGGAAGATCACGCCACGGCCCGCCACGAGCCACGTTTCTGGCTGGGTATGGTAGAATCGCGTCAAAGGCCGGAGGCCCGCTATGAAAAAGGTTCTGGTCATCATGTTTACCCTTGCCGTCATGGCAGGGTGTGTCCCAGGCTGGGCGGACGACCACAGCGTCATCGCTGCGGGAGCGAAACTCCAGAAGCTGGCTGACCAGTTCAAGTTCACGGAGGGCCCGACCGCTGACGCCGCAGGAAACGTCTTCTTCACGGATCAGCCAAATGACTGTATCTACGAATGGAGCGTCGACGG
>JBEKXR010000455.1:0-3664 GCA_049511935.1 Spirochaetia bacterium
TGGAATCCGCGGCGATCGCTGAAACCAGGGACTACGTGAAGAAGATCCTCGTTTCCTCCGTGATGTATGCTTTCCTCTACAGAGATGCCGACCCGCGGGATGCCGCCCTGTCCTTCTTTTCGATCAGGACCGGTCCCCTGGAGCCCTCACCTCCGGGCCCGGGTCAGGACCATGCGAATCCGCGCTGATCTCCCGGCGGGGAAGGTTCTGCTTCCGCCAGTTCACACCCACGATGAACAGTCTTTTCGAATGTTAGCGAACGATCGACTGTTTTTTTGGCAAGCGTTGCTTTTTGTTAGCAAGTTTTGAAATAATTCTGTTGACTTTTGGCATGGTTGGATTTACCATCCCTGAGCTCAGCGTGACCGTTGCGGTGTAGGTGTTTTCCATTCCTTTTTCAACATGAAAAAACTGAATCTCCGACATCCGAGTGTGAGGTAATGGATGAGGACAACAGAACCTCTTCGTACAGAGACGACAATCGCCGATGACCTGGTGCTTCGCCGGGACGCAAGTCGAATTCTCCGACTGATCCCCGTAGGGATGATGTTTCTGATCCTCGTGGTGCTGAGCGTCGTTGTTCCCTATTTCCTCTCGGTCAGCAATTTCATCAGCATTCTTCTACAGTGCTCCTCCCTCGGCCTCATGGCAATCGGCCTGACGGCCGTTCTCATCGCGGGCGGAATCGATCTCTCGGTCCCCTCCCTCATGTCCTTCAGCGCGGTGGTCGGCGCGATCTTCATGCGCTCCGGGGGAAGCCCCGTCCTGGCAAGCATCCTCATGGTGGTCGTGGCCACTGCCGGCGGGTGCCTCAACGGGTTCGCGGTGGCGTACCTTCGCATGATCCCGTTCGTTGTCACTCTATCGACCATGGCGGTGTTCGGCGGCGCGGCGATCTGGGCGACGAACGGAATGAGCGTGACCGGCATCCCGCGCGGGTTCATCACTACCGTGATGCACGACATCTGGATATTCCCCGCGCCCGTGGTGGTGTTCATCGTAGTGTCGATTGTGGTCCATCTCTTCATGACCCGCAGCCTCTATGGAAGGTGGCTGTACGCTGTGGGCACGAACATCCGCGCAGCGCGCGTGTCGCGGATTCCCGCCCAGCAGATCCTGTTCGGCTCCTACGTGTTCTCGGGATTCGTCGCGGGCCTTGCCGCCATCGTCACCACTGCCTGGCTTGGCACCGCGGGGGGTACGATCGGTTCCGAGGGTGTCGTGCTGGACGTGGTGAGCTCGGCCGTTCTCGGGGGCGTCAGCATCTACGGCGGCGTAGGGACGGCCCTGGGCGCGTTCGTGGGTACCATATTCATCAAGCTGATCAGCAACACTCTCAATTTTCTCCAGGCTTCCTACTACATGACACTGGTGGTGAAGGGGATCGTCATCGTCGCCTTCGTGGCGATCGACTCCTTGTTCCGAAGGAGATATGGAGGAACCCTGTGACAGCACCATACCTCCAGATGGCAGGCATCAAGAAGAGCTTTCCCGGGGTGAAGGCGCTCAAGGGCGTCTCCTTCGAGGCATATCCCGGCGAGTCTCTTGCAATGATAGGGGCGAACGGCGCAGGCAAGAGCACGCTGATGAACATTCTCGGAGGTGTGGTCCAGGCGGATGAAGGGGATATCCGCATCGACGGTCAGAAAACCCCGATCCATTCGCCGGCTGATGCCGCCCGCCTCGGGATCGCGTTCGTGCACCAGGAGCTCGCGTTGATGCCCACCCTGAGCATCCTGGACAACATGCTCATCACGGCCTTCCCCAATCACAACGGCCTCATCGACTACCGGCGAGGGGAGGTGCTTTGCCGAGAAGCCCTGGCGCGGCTGGGATACGACTTCAACCTGCACATGCAAGTGCGCGACCTCAGCCCCGGAGACCAGCAGATCATCGAGATTGCGCGCACGCTCCTGGGCAACTCGCGGATCGTCATCTTCGACGAGCCTACCTCCTCGCTGACATCCCGGGAAAAGGAGCGGCTATTCGAGATCATCCGCTTCATGAAATCTCAGGGTACGACGATCATCTACATCACCCACCTCCTGGACGAGATCTTCACCATCTGTGAAAGGGTCGTGATCCTGCGAAACGGCGAGAAGGTGGCTCAGACCATGGTCAGGGACCTGACGCGCAATGAGATCGTGGAGAAGATGATCGGCTCGCATGAAGTCGTCAGTTACTTCCAGCACCACGCGCGCCCGCCGGGCCCCGTGCTCCTCACCGTCGAGAACCTCGAGCGCGAGGGGTACCTGGACAGGATCAGCTTCTCCATTCACCGGGGAGAGGTGGTGGGGCTCTGGGGGCTCCTGGGATCGGGCCGCACGGAGCTGTTCCGCGCGTTGATGGGCCTGGACCCCATCACGGGAGGGAGAGTCCTGATCGACCTGGGCCGCGGCGCTCATCCCATCAAGCCCCGGAGCGGGAAAAACCCGATGGGGCTGATCACCGAAGACCGGCGCACGGACGGCCTTCTCCTGCCGATGTCCATCAGGCACAACCTTTCGCTGGCAAACCTAAGGAGCTTCATCTCCCGCCTGTGGCCCTTCATCGCGCGCAGGCGCGAAGAAGCTGCCGCCAAAGAGTACGTTCGGAAGCTGAACATCAGGAGCACCTCAATCGAGCAAAGCGTCGCAACGCTGAGCGGGGGAAATCAGCAGAAGATCGTGGTCGGCCGCTGGCTGCAGACCGCTCCCCTCGTCTTCCTCATGGACGAGCCAACCCGCGGCCTGGACGTGGAGGCAAAGGTGGAGCTGCACTCGATCATCAGCGAGCTTGCAGACAGCGGGGCGGCGGTCGTGTTCGTCTCCTCCGACTTGGACGAGATCATGAGCCTCTCCGATCGATTTCTCATCATGGTGCGTGGAAGGCTGGTCAAGGAGCTTCCCCGAGACACCACAAAGCACGAGTTGTTGGCCACTGCATCCGGAATAGCCGGCACAATGGGGGCGAGTGAACGATGACGGCAAAGCAGCGTCTGAGTCCTGGCGCGTTCTTCCTATCGTACGGCTTTCTCATCGCACTCCTCGTGATGATCGCCGTTTTCTCTATCTATTCGCCCAGGTTCTTCACTCTGAGAAACGGCATATTCATCCTTCATGCGGCCGCGCCGTCCATGATCCTGGCAACGGGGGTGGCTCTGGTGCTGATGACCGGAAAGATCGACATCTCGATCGGATCCACGGCGTACCTGTCTGCCGCGATCGGCGTCATGCTGATGATGCGGATGCACGTGAATCCGGTCCTGGCCATGCTGATCGTATTCCCCATCGGGGCGATCCTTGGGGCGGTCAACGGGCTGGTCGTCACGGTCCTGCGGGTCAACCCCCTGATCGCCACCCTGGGCAGTTATTTCACCTTCCGGGGCCTGGCGCTGCAGATCTCCAATTCGATGACCATTTCCATCCCGGCTCAGCTGGGCGACCTGGGGAGCCTTCGGATAGGCCCGATCTTCGTCGACATCCTGTTCGCCGCGGTTATCCTGGCAATCTATCAGGTCATTCATACCCGCACGGTATTTGGCAGGCACGTGATGGCGGTGGGCAATGGCCCCGAGGTGGCCCAGAAGGTGGGCATCCCCGTCGACCGGACCTCGTTCCTGACATTCGTGCTGTCGGGGTTCATGGCGAGCATCGGAGGAGTTCTCACCATGTTCCAGGTGAGC
>JBEKXR010000456.1:0-3663 GCA_049511935.1 Spirochaetia bacterium
GAGGGTGCGAACAAGAGGGACATTCTGCGCTTTGTCACTGTGCCACTCATGCGTCCCACCATCCTGTACACACTGATCCTTTCCTTCATCGGGGGCATGCAGATCTTCGATGAAGCATACATCCTCACGGGAGGCGGACAGGGAGCCGGGTATCTCGGCGGATCCAATCAGGGAGGGCTCACCATCGCACTCCTGATCTACGAGGCGGGATTTCGAAGGGGCGCTTTCGGTCAGGCCTCAGCCATCGCCTATTTTCTCATGATTATCATCATTCTCCTGAGCATTTTCAGCTTCCGATTCCTGACCGAGAGAAGGGAGTCGGCCCGTGCGTGATGCGGGCGCAAAGACCGCGGTCAACCTCTTCCTCGGGGCGTGCTCGCTCATCATCTTCCTTCCGTTTTTCTTCATGCTTATCGAGGCCACCCACAGCTCCAGCGAGATATTGCAGACCCCGCCGCCGCTATTCCCAGGGGTGCGGGCAGGTGAGAATTACGCGAGCATCATCGCGACGGTGCCTTTCTGGAGGAACTATCTCAACAGCGTCATCGTCGCCGCGGCCATTACCTTTCTCTCCCTGGCGCTCTGTTCCCTGGGCGGGTACGCGTTCGCCATGCTCGATTTCCCCTTGAAAAGGCTCATTTTCGCCGCCATTCTGGGCACAGTGATGCTCCCCTGGCTGGTGGACCTGGTTCCCTGGTTCATCGTCACGACGAGGCTGAGATGGACGAACAACTTCCTCGCCGTGATCGTCCCCGCGGCGGCAAGCGCCTTCGGTGTATTCTGGATGCGTCAATACATCTCCTCCACGATCCACCCGGCGCTCATTGACGCCGCGCGCATCGACGGCTGTCCCGAGGGACTGATCTTTTTCAGGATCGTCGCGCCTCTGCTTGGCCCCGCCTATGCAGCGCTGGGGATCATGAACTTCCTGGGGAGCTGGAACAATTTCTTCTACCCCTTTCTTGTCCTGACCAACAAGTACATGATGACGCTTCCGCTTGCGCTCAACCTGCTGCGCGGGGATCCCTACCGCGGGATGGATTACGGGGTCCTGATGCTGGCCACGACGGTTGCCCTCGCTCCCGTCATGCTGGTGTTCTGGGCCGCATCCCGCAGATTCATCGCAGGCATGACCGCAGGAGCGGTCAAGGGGTAATTGCATGGGGCACAATGAAAGTGAGCTTTCGAAACTTCGTCTGGCCGTGCCATATTACTTCGAGCAATGGCCCCGCAAAAGATGGGAGACCGACGCGAAACTCATGGCCGAAGCGGGGATCACCCTCGTACGCATGGCCGAGTTCGCATGGTCGGTTCTGGAGCCTTCGAGAGGAAAGTACGATTTCAGCAGGCTGGATGAGGCAATGCGCCTCTTTGCCTCGCATAATATTGCCACAATCCTTTGCACCCCGAGCGCCGCCTATCCACCCTGGCTTCATGCGAAGCACCCCGACATTCACCAGGTGAGATCAAACGGCCTGCTCAAAGAGTACGGAATGCGCCAGGATGCCTGCAAGAACCATCCCGGTTACAGGCGGGCGGTCATGAAGCTGGTCCGGATGATGGCGACACGATACGGCAGAGATGAACGGGTCAAGGCGTGGCAGATCGACAATGAGCTGGGCTGCCATGGAACGGCGCGCTGTTTCTGCCCACGCTGCGAGTCCGCCTTCCGGGCATGGCTTGCCGGGCGTTTCGAGCACAACATCAATAGGCTCAATTCCGCCTGGGGGACCGCATTCTGGTCTCAGGAGTATCGAGCATTCCAGGAGGTGAGTGTCCCGCGGGAGCCCGCCGACCGTATGGGGAAACAGGGACAAAACCCGGGACTTCTTCTCGATTTTGCTCGTTTCTCCTCAGAGACCAACATACGGTTCCTCGCCGAACAGGCATCCATCATCAGGAAGGCAAGCCCCCGGGCGGTGATCACGCACAATCTCATGAAGGGCCATTTCGATATCGATTACTTCTGTCTCGCGCAGGAGTTGGATGTCGTGTCCTGGGACAACTACCCTTTTTTCGAGCTGCAGGGCGAAGAGAGAGCTCCCTCGGCATTCCCGCATGCTTTCATGCGTGGCCTGAAGCAGCGGAACGTCTGGGTCATGGAACAGGCGGCCGGCCCCGGCGGTTGGGACTACATGCAGCCTACTCCGGAACCTGGGCGCATGCGTGTGTGGTACTTCCAGGCCCTTGCACGGGGAGCGGATCTGGTCTGCTTCTTTCGATGGCGGACCGCGCGATTCGGAATCGAGCAATACTGGCATGGAATACTTCCGCACAGCGGAATCCCGGGCTCCCGCTATGGGGAACTCAGACAGATCGGGACGGAGATGCGCGCTCTTGCCGCTGAGCTCAAGGAAACCACGCCGGAGGCCCGGGCGGCAATCCTGTTCGATCATGACTCGCATTGGAGCCTCGAGTTCCAGCCACAGGCAAAGGAAGCTCTTGGGGTGCCCTCCCTCGCCGGTTGCGCCGCGCAGGTGCTCTCAGGCAGAGGCGTCGATTTCGATTGCATTGCGCCGAATGCCGATGTCAGTAGGTATGCTCTCGTGATGGCACCGAGCCTTCACATATGCTCGCGGGAGGTAGCGCAGAAGCTCGAGCGTTTTGTCGCGGATGGCGGCCTCCTCGTGCTTGGCCAGCTCAGCGGAATGAAAGACTCGAAAAACGCTGTAGTCGAAGAGCCATTTCCAGGATTCCTCTCTCGGCTCGCAGGCTGCACAGTCGAGGAAGCAGATGTGTTCTCGTTCGTGCCTGGCTGTACCATGCGAGTGAAGCTGCTGACCGGTGCCGCTGTACCGGCGCAGGCAGTCGCGGAGATACTTGCTCCGCTGACGGGTACTCTCGCCCTCGCTACCTACTGCGGACGTTACTATAGCGGGAAAGCTGCCGTTACCCTCAATCACTTCGGCAAAGGCGCCTGCCTCTACCTGGGCACCGTATTCGATGCGGCTGGCCTTTCTGAAATTCTTCTTTCTGTTCTTTCCGATCGTGGGCTTGGAGGCCGCGCCCTGCCGGCCGCTGTCGAAGTTGCCGCGCGGACAAGCCCGTCGGGCACCAGTTTCAGGTTTTATCTGAATCACGGCTCTCAAACCTTACGAATTGACGCCCTGGCGCCGGGCCTCGAGCTCTTAACTGGAAGAAACATTACAGGGGCGATAACGCTGGATGCGCTGGGAGTGGCCGTGGTCAAGGAAAGATGAATCTTCCGCAGAAATCGGGGGCGTTGTGCCGCAGTCGCTGCACCGACGATCTCGGCTAGAGCGGCACCTCGAGCGCCGTGGTGAGGTCTTGGAAAAGCCCGTCGCAGAGCACACTCTTTCGGGCGCTAGCCCCCTGGTGCAAGGAAAACTGTCAAGGGAACTTGCAAGGCATGAGCGGTCTGCTAGCGAGATCGCCAAGGAGCAGCGGGAAACGTCTGAGAGCTTACGGGGTGTTCTACAGATGAGTCATCTGAACCGCTCGTGCCCCCGTCGGGAGCTGGGCTACCTTGGACGCTGGGCGCAGTCTCTTACGCGATGAGGACCTTCACGCCTTTTGACTCCAGGGCCATCCTGTCCGAGTCGGAAATGCCGTCATCCGTGATGATGCAGCCGACCAGGTCGATGGGACCCAGCGAAGCGAAAGACACTTTTCCTATCTTGGTCGAGTCCGCAACCACATAAA
>JBEKXR010000457.1:0-3656 GCA_049511935.1 Spirochaetia bacterium
AGCTCGTCGCAGAGCTGGTTCGCCTTCACAATGGCGGCGAAATCCGATATGCCGCAGTTGGGGCCCAGGAGGCCCACCGTCTCGAACTCGGTCCGCGCATGGGCGCCCTTGTACGGGCCATCCTTGACTTCACACATCTTCCCGCAGGCCACCGTGCAACGGTAACAAGCGTAGTTCTTCTTCACGTAATTTGCGACCATCTCGTGGGCGTCCACCTTGTCGCAGTCCTCGAAAAAGGCGGTCTGGAAGTTGCGCGTGGGCAGGCACCCGAGCGTGTTCAGCGGCTCGATGTACTGCGGCGTTCCGAACTTCGTGTGGTTGGCCCGGCTGGTCTTGAGGTCCGCCACGGCCGCCTTCCTGAGCGCGGCGACCTTCTCCGCGTCCGCAAGCGAAATGTCCCCCGTACCCTTGACGATGATTCCCTTGAGGTTCTTCGACCCCATCACCGCGCCCGGGCCGCCCCGTCCGAATGCGCGCTCATCGACGTTGATGTACGACAGGCGCACCAGGCGCTCTCCCGCGGGCCCGATGGACATCGCCCCTGTCTTTTTTTCGCCGAAGGCTTCACGAAGGGCTTCAAGGGTCTTCACGGACGTGTATCCCTTCCAGGGCCGCGCGTCATGGAACTCCAGGGTCCCGTCCTTGAGGGAAAGCCAGGTAAGCTCGGCGGCCTTTCCCTCGATGATCAGGCCGTCGAAACCCGCCTGCTTCAGCTGGGGACCAAAGTCGCCGCCGCAGTTGGAGCAGAGGTACATCCTGGTCTCGGGGGATTTCGTGGCGATCTGGAACTTCGTCGTGGAGACCAGCGGGGTGCCGGTGAGCGGGCCGGTCATGAAGAATATCTTGTTCTCCGTGCCCAGCTCGTCCACCCCGGGGCCGATCTCGTCGTAGTAATACTTCGCCGCGATGCCCCGGCCGCCGAGGAGCAGCTTCACCTCGTTCTCGTTGAGGGCTTCCACCGAAGTCGTGCGCGCGCTCAAGTTCACGCGCAGGACCTTCCCGCAATATCCCTTCAGCATTCCATTCCTCTCAGTCCTGGGCTCCTTCCCAGGGTCGTGATTTCAGTGCGCCCCGGAAAGGGCACCCAGGAGATTCTCCACGGCGACCCGGGTCGCGCGAGACACGCTCTCCGCCGTGAAGGCGCCGACGTGCGGGGTGGCGATCACCCTGTCGTGCACGAGCAGCGGGGTCGGGTCAGGCGGCTCCTTCTCGTAGGCGTCCACACCGTACCCGGCCAGCCGTCCGTCCTGGAGAGCGGCCAGGAGCGCCGCGCCGTCCACAAGGCCGCCCCGGGCCGTGTTGACCAGCGCCGCGCCCTTCTTCATGCGGCCGAGGGCAGAGCCGTCGATGAGCGGCTTCTCGCCGGGCGTGTGCGGGCAGTGGAGCGTCACAATGTCCGACGAGCCCAGGAGCTCATCGAAGGTGACGTAGCGGAAGTCCGGTGAGGGAGCATAGCGGGCATCGGGAAACGCATCGAAACCCCGCACCCGCATGTCCATGCCCAGCGCGAACCTCGTGACCAGCTTCCCGATCCTGCCGGTGCCGACGACGCCGAGGGTCCTGCCCTCCAGCTCCGTTCCCTGTCGGCGCTCCCAGCCGCCCGCTTTCATCCGCGCATCCCCGAAGGAGACCGAGCGCAGGAGCGAGAGCATGAGGGCGATCGTGAGCTCCGCCACCCCGCGGGCGTTCGCCCCCTCGGCGCGCAGCACACTGATGCCCCGGCGCTCGCAGGCAGCCAGGTCGATCGAATCCACACCCGTGCCGTTCCTGCTGATGGCCTTCAGGCAATCTGCACGCGCGAGAACCGCGTCGGTGATCTTCTCCACTCCGGCCAGCCATCCCGCGCAGCCCGGCACCAGGCCGAGCAGCTCCTGCTCGTCGGGCGCCTTTCCCGGCGTGCAGAACACAAGCTGATGGCCAGCCTTTTTCAGGAGGTCCAGCGACGGGTCGCCGCCCTTCGTCAGGGAGCGCGGCGTGACGAGGATCTTCGCCATCGGCTCATCCGCCTTTTGCCGGGAGGATCTCGACCTTGCCGGCGCGCTTGAACACGCGCAGCGGGAACCCTTCCTTCTCGATGTCCCCGTAGTTGTGCCCGGCCTCGCCCGGGTACACGCAGAAGGAGATGAGGGGCTCGTCACCCGTGTTCACCGTCCTGTGGCCCCAGAAGGGAGGCACGTAGCACATGCGACCGGGCAGGAATTTCTCGTATGCGCTTTCGCCGGTGGGCAGCTTCATGAGCATGTAGCCTTCGCCCCGCAGGCAGAGGTAGATCTCCGCCGTGCCCGGCACGGCGTGGTAGTGACCCTTTGTCATGAAGCATTCCCCGCCCACCGTGCCGGGGTAGGTCTTGCTGATGCAGAACTGCAGCTGGCCGACTTCCTGGGGAATCTTCATTTCGAACACTTCGTAGTGCACCGGATCGCCCTGCGCGATCAGTGCCTCGAGTGACGTGGCGTCCTTGTAGTGGCCGCGCATGCTGGACGCCAGGCGGATCGTGTGGACCTGGGGGTCCTTCATGATCCCGTGCACGAGGTCATAGTCGACCCCGAACGGCGTGTCCAGCTTGACGGTCGGAGCTGTCGTGTGCTCTTTCATCGTGTCCTTTACTCCTCTCGAGCGAGCGATGACTCTCAGCCGGCGCTCGACGCCCAGCGGTTGATGGATTCCAGGAGCTCTGCGTAGCGCTCGGTTCTCCGCCGCCCGGCCGGGACCCGCCGGGAATCCGGCTGCGTGACCGCGCCGGTGCGGATCCACCGTGCCGCCGCACCCTCGATATCCCGAAGCGTTCCCTCGCCGTACCCGGCAAGCAGGGCTGAGCCCAGCGGCGCACCCCCGGCCCCCATGACCTGGACGATCGGCACGCCGAGCGTGTCGGCCTTGATCCGGTTCCAGACCGCGCTCTTCTCTCCGCCGCCGGTGACCCGCACCTCGGTGACCGTACCCGCACCGAACAGGCTCTCCAGGATGCGAAGGTAGATGCCGTATTCCAGTGCCACGCCCTCCAGCACGGCGCGGAAGAGGTGGCCGGGCCCGTGGCTCCACGCCAGTCCGACCCATGCGCCCCGCAGCCGGGGCTGGCTCGGGCTGACCCTGCCCCCGAGGTGGGGGACAAAGATCGGGTCATCGTCTGCCGGCGTCACCGCGGAGGCCATCTCGTTCAGCCGGTCGAAGTCCGGGAGGACGGCCGGGGAACCCGCCGAGGCTCCGGATCCCGCCCCCGCAAGCCCGCCGGCAATCTGCTCTCGAAACCACTCGAGGTTCAAGCCCCCGCCGTTGATGTAGGCATAGGGGTGCCAGAGACCGGGAACAGCGGAGCGGCCGCAGCTGAGCACCATCGCCTTCTCATCCGCTCGATACTCCGCCGTGGTGGCGGCGAACACGGATGCGGTCCCGGCGACATCCACGCTGATGCCCGGCCGGGTCGCGCCGCAGGAGAGGAAGCTCGCCGCCGTGTCCCCGCAGCCTGCGATGACTGGCACGCCGGCCGGCAAGCCGCAGGCCTGCGCCATGGCGGGCACGATCTGTCCGATGACCTCGTGGGAAGCCACGATCCGGGGCAGGACTGCGGGATCGACGCCGAAGCGCCTGCAGAGAGCCTGGTCCCAGGCCGCGGTGCGCGTGTTCGCGAAGCACGTGAAATGGAGGTAGCTGGTGTC
>JBEKXR010000458.1:0-6274 GCA_049511935.1 Spirochaetia bacterium
CCCTTGCCCTGTTCCCCCGCCTTCGCCGCTTCGATCGCCGCGTTCACCGCCAGCAGATTCGACTGCTCGGCAAGGTCGTTCACCGTGGCGATGATCTCCCCGATGGCCTGGCTCTGCTCGCTCAGCCGCACGATGCTGCCCGCAATGAGCTCCATCTGCTCGCGGATGCGGTTCATACCCGCCACGGTCTCCTCCACCGACTTCCTGCCCGTCTGGGAAATCTGCACCGAGCGCTGCGCCCCGTCCATCACCGACTTGGCCTTCTGGCTAGCAACCTGCGCCGTCTGCTTGACCTCTTCCACCGTCGTCGTCGTCTCGCTGACCCCCGCGGCAGTCTCGGTGGCGCCGCTGGCGATCTGCGTCGTGGTGGCCAGGATCTCGCTGGCCGAAGTGCCCAGCGTACCGATCCCTTCCTGCAGCTCCTGCGTCATGCGCCGGAGATTTGCCACCATCTCCGCGAAGGCTTTCCCCAGCACATCGCTGTCGGAAAGAGGGTTGACTCGCACCGTCAGGTCGCCCGCCGCGATCCGCTTTGCGGATTCCGCCATTTCCCTAAGGAAGAGGGTCATCTTGCGGAACGTCCGGGAAAGGAGGCCAATCTCATCCTTCCGACTGCGCAGCTCCTGGCTGCTCTGGAGGTCGCCCACGGCGATCCTCTCGGCTGTCCGGGTCAGCTCTCCGAGAGGAATCGAGATGTTCCGAATCACGACAAAGGCGACGACGGCCAGGAGGACGAAGGCGATCGGGATGCCGTACAGGATGACCGAGATTGTCTGACCGGCGCGCGCCTTTGACACCGCGTCCCGTTCGTTCAACAGCCGATTCTCCTCGTCAGTCATTGCCGCAACCACCTGGCGGATGTCGTCCATGGCCTTCTTGCCTTGACCGGTGAGGACCCGATCCAGTGCCGGTTTAAACCCGTTCGTCCGCCGAATGTCGATGTTCACCTTGATGAAGTCCAGCCGTGCGGTGACAAGCGGCTCCAGGGCATCAAGCCGTTTCTGCTGGCTGGGAACCGAGATCAGCTGACGCAGTTCCCGAAGCAACGCGCCGACCTTCGCGGCCCCCGCGATGTAGGGCTCGAGGTAGGTATCCTCACCGGTGAGGATGAAGCCGCGGTTACCCGTCTCCGCATCCGTCATCGCCTGGACAGTCCCGTCGAGCTTTCCCAGAATCTGATACGTGTGCTTGACGCTTTCAGCCGCGGCAATCAGCTCGGTCGTATTCTGATAGGAGAGCACGCCGAGCACGACCAGAATCGCCAGCCCCAGGGCGAACCCGGTGCCGATCTTTGCGCCGATTGACCACTTCATTCCTCTGCTCCTTGCCTTGCGGTCCGCCTTCAGTCTGACGTGCACGCCTCAGGCTTCCTCTCGTACGATGATATTCTCGTCGGAAAGCAACCGGGCTGCATTGAGGATGGCCATCCGATCTGGCGTGACTCCCTTGAGATACTCCCCGCGAAGGCCCGTCAACGTGGGGAGCGTTGGCTGCAGCTCATCCGTGGGGATCTGCACCACCCCGAGGATCGAGTTGCCAAGGATTCCGAGCTCCATTACGCCGTTCTGGAGGACGATGATCCGGTCCAGGTCGCCCACTCCCTTCTGAGGCAGGTCGAAGAGCTTCCTGATATCGATGACGGAGAGGACCTGGCCACGCACGTTCACGATGCCCAGGACAAATGGCGGGGTCCCGGGCAGTGGCGTCAGCTCGTTCAATGGCCACACCTCGCGCACGTAGCACGACTCGACGCCGTACTTCTCCTGCCCCAGCAGGAAGGAGACCACTTCAAGGTATTCCCGTGCGAGCGCGCCATCATCGTTTTCCCGCGCCAGTGCTTCCGCCCGCGTCTTGAGAACCGCCCTGGTCTCGTCGCCCGAGGCGCGGCCAGCGTGCGCGATCGCTGCCTCAGCCGCGGCCATCCGCTGATGAATCTCCGTCCAGTCGATCCTCTCGGCGCTCATGGTTTCCTGGGCTCCCCGTCCAACGTCGATCGAATGATCTCCGTCAGCCTGCCCGCGGTGAGCCCCGCAGATTCAGGCAGCGGAACATCCGGTTCCAGCCTCTCGAGCAGGCTCAAAGCGCTGCGGAAATGTCTCCACGACAGCGCGTGCCGGCCGAGCCGCTCCGCGAGGTTGCCCCGCGCGAAGTGTGCCATGACGAAATCCTGATCAAGGTAGAGCGCCTGTTCGAGGGACTTCATCGCCTCATCGAGCCTCCCCAGCTCCTGCGCCACCATCGCACAGAGGAAGCGATGCGAGGGGTTCAGCGCGTCGGCAATGATCGCCCGATCGCACCAGGAGAGCGCTTCCGCCAGCTCCCCCTGGTTGGCCAGGGCCCGCGCCACGAAGATCGGGGAATCCGTCTCCGGAGCGTTCGGAGGAGCGGTTTCCTCTTCGCGCCGACTTTCCACTCCTGACGGCAGCTCCTCCTGAAGGACGCAGGGTTCTGAGTACCCGACCGGTGCGCTCTCCACGCTCGGAAGGCGCGGGAACGATCCGGCGGGCTTGCGGTAGAACATCGCGTCGGGAAAGTCGACGATCGTGAACTGTCGGAAAAGTGCCTGCGAGGTTTCACTCGGCGCGACCAGCAGCCATCCGTTCTCCACGAGCGCTCCATAGAGATTTCCCACGACCCGGGCGGCGTGTTCCTGGGTGAAATACATCAGGACGTTTCGACACAGCACCACATCCATGGCATTGGTGTTGTTCACCAGGGACGGGTAGGCGTCTTCGGCGAGGTTGAGGAAAGAGAAGGTGACCATTCGGCGAATGCGCCGCGCGATCTGCATTCTCCCGCCGGGCAATGGAGTGAAGTAGCGCTCCCTGATCCCCGGGGGAATGGCACGGAACGACCACTCCCCGTAGACGCCGGCAGAGGCAATTTCGAGGAACCGGGGGTTGATATCAGTGGCCAGGATGGTGACGTTCCAGTCGGCCAGGTCGGGAATCATCCTGTCCAGCAGCATGGCGACCGAATAGGCCTCTTCCCCTGTACAGCATCCCGCGCTCCAGATGCGCAGCCTCCTGTCGTCGCCCCTATGAAGCCGGATCAGCTCCGGAATCGCCTGCTCTTCGAGGATGTCAAAGCTCCTCTTCTCGCGGAAAAAATACGTCTCGCCCACCGTGAGGTGGCTGGCCAGGGTTTCGATCTCTCGCCGCGTGAGCGGCGCTGAGAGAAGCCACTGCACGTATCCCTCCGCATCCCTCAGCCCCTGCTCCCGGGCCGCGGATGCGAGGCCGTTGGCAAGGTCTCCCCAGCGCTCCTCCGGGAAATGCAGACCCATGCGGGACGCGATAAACTTGCTGAGCTGCGCCAGGAGGTAAGGAGACAGCGCGACGCTCATTCCTTTCCTTCCGGCAGGATCGCGCCTAGGGCTCTCTCTTCTTCGAGAGAGAGGAAGGTCCCGAGGTCGTGGATCAGGACCAGGCCCTGATCGGTCTTCGCCACTCCTTCAAGGTGTTCCAGCCCCGGCAGGATCGTCTCGGCGGCGATCGTCTCCGCCGCCGACAGATCGCGCACCCCCACAACCGCGTCTACGGCTAATGCGAGAAGCCGGTCCGCACCGGCGTCCGCGTCCGACCACGAAGCGCGTGCCACGATGAGCTGGTCGGTAAGCTCCAATTCGCGCTCGGGGAGGCGGAATCGTCGGCGGCTCTTGGCAGGGGTGTGATCTCCACCGCGCGCACCACCCGGCTCACCGCGGAAAGATGGACGGCGTAGAGCCGCTCATCCAGGGTGAAGACGACGCATTGACTCATGTCGAGCATAGTCCCCGTCACCCCATCTCCTTACCCCAGCTGTTCCCGGATCGACGCGAGGGAATCCAGAAGCCAGTCCTGCTCACGCCCCCGATTGAAGAAATAGGTTGCACCCGCTTCATGGCAGCTCGTCCTATATTGAAGGGAAGTCGAGCTCGCGATCGCCATGATGACGGGCACCTGTTCTCCTCGTCGCCCGTGGATTTTCCTGATGATCTCAAGGCCGCGGCCACTCGAATGGTCGATATCGATCAGGACGACGTCGGGACGAAGCTGTGTGATCTTTCGGTCCACCTCCTCTTCGACTGGCTCTTGGGTTTCGACCTGGATGTCCGATAATTCGGAGATTGCGTCTGTCAGGCGTTCCCTGACCGGGGACTCGCTGGCGATGAGAAGTACCTTCACATCATCATTGTTGTCCGAAGCTTTTCAGATCTGTGTAGGGGTTTGTCTGATATTCTTGTACGGTTTCCGGAAGCTGGTCTGTCGGTGTTAGTCCTACATTATCCCAGCAGGCCATGCTGGAGCGAATATCGGATAAGCTGAGCATTCGTCTCCATGTTCATCTTCAAGAGAATACGCGAGCGATAGGTGCTCACCGTCTTGGTGCTGAGATTCAGTTCCTCCGCGATATCCGATACCTGTTTTCCGGATCCGATCAGGACGAGGACCTCCATTTCCCTGTCGGAGAGAGTTTCATGCGGCGGCCGTTGGGAGCTGTCCTCGATGTAGGTCGCGAGCCTGTCGGCAACGGCAGGAGTAATGTACCTCTTGCCCGACGCAACGGTTCTAATTGCCAGTATCAGCTCTTCGGGCGGGCTCCCTTTCGTGAGATACGCAGATGCGCCATCTCGAAGGCTCCGGATGGCATATTGCTCTTCGGGATACATGCTCAGCACGACCACTTTCAACGCCGGTTTCTCCGCCTTCAGCTCCCGCAGAACGTCCAGGCCGCCCCTGCCTGGCATCGCGATATCCAGAATGACGACGTCGAATGCACGGGCGCGGACCAGGTCCAGCGCCTCCTGGCCGCTCACGGCCTCCCCGACTATCTCAATGTCGGGGCTGTCAGCGACGATCTGCTTGATCCCCTGTCTCACGACGCTGTGATCGTCGACGACCAGTATGCGGATCACGCGAGTTCGCCTTCCTTCGGAAGAGGAATGTGCGCCAGGAGGATTGTCCCAGACCGCGGTTCTCCGCTGATGGACAGGCTACCGCCAAGCCCTTCCACTCTTTCTCGCAACCCGATCAGTCCATAGGAGTTTGGCGCGGTCGCTTGCTCGGCCGTGATTCCAATGCCGTCATCTTCGATTTGAAGATTGAGCATACCATCGGAGAAGATCAACCGAACATCGGCGTGAACCGCCTTCGAATGCCGCCCGATATTTGTCAGGGCCTCTTGAATGACCCTGTACAGGGTCGTTGCGGCGTTTCTTCCAATTGCTCGCGGAAGAACGTCCACAGTTACTTTGCAGGCAATCTTCGTCCGTCGCGTGAAATCGGCGCCCAGCCATTGGAGCGCCGGCTCCAGCCCGAGATCATCCAGCATCTTCGGACGCAGGTCTGAGGCAACGCGCTGAACCGTGCCGATTGCCTGCTCTCCGAGCGCAATTGTCACTTTGATCTTTTCACGCAAGCGCGCCACATCTCCCCCCAAGCGCTTCGCAATCCAATGGAGATCCATCTTGAGGGCGGCGAGAGTTTGGCCAAGTTCGTCATGGATCTCCTGAGCAACCTTCCGCCGCTCCTCCTCGCGAGCGTGGAGGAGGTGGGCGGCAAGGTTCCTCATGGTCTTGTGGGCGAGCCTCAGCTGCTCATCAGCGGCCTTCTCCGCGGACACGTCCTTGAACCACATCTGCGCCGCAGGACGACCTTCATGATCGATGCGAACGGACTGCACTTCAACCCAGCAGGCCGTTCCGTCTTTGCGAGTGATCCTGAGTTTTTCGCTCGGAGGAGCTTCGTGGCCGGCCAGCCGTTCCGACATGTTGGTCAGCGCTCTTTCCCTATATTCATCCTGGATGATCCCGGCTATCTGTTCACGCGTAAGGCGCAACAACTCGGACACGGAGTACCCGCAGATTTCTGCGAGTGCATGGTTGGCGAAGATGACGCGGCCATCTTGCAGAATCGCCATCCCAATCATGGCGTTGTCGACGAGAGAGTGGTAGGCCACCTCGGCACGTTTCTTCTCAGTGACATCAATGTATGAGAGCTGCAAGGCTGGCCGTCCCCGATAGATCGTTCGTGCACACAATATTTCAACCCATCGCAGAGCGGACGCCTTGGTCATGAGCCGGATTACCTGGGCAGGCCGCTCATCTCCTTCGCTCAAGATCGCCTGCATACTCTCGATCACCCCGGGGCGATCCTCTGGATGCACTGTTGCGAGCACCTGTTCTTGAGTCATCCGATACGCCTCTTCCCTCGAGTAGCCACTCATCCTGCAGAGAGTCTCGTTGCAAAGGGTGATACCACCGTCCTGGATGATGGCGACGCCCTGGAGGGAG
>JBEKXR010000459.1:0-3652 GCA_049511935.1 Spirochaetia bacterium
CCCCAGTTCCTTTCCGTTCCTCTCTTCCAGGAGGTGCTTGCGAGAATGGCAGCGCTGACGCCGAAGATCGGGATGCTCATGCTGCAATTCGAATACCTGAACAGGCAGAAAATGGCATCGCAGGAAGAGTTCCTGCGGCTGCTGGGCATGTTCTTCGATGCGGCCCACCGGTCACTTCCCATCGCCGTGGAGCCGCGGAATCCCCGGTGGGTCGACCAGCGCTATTTCGAGTTCCTGGCGGAGAGGGGGCTCTCCCACGTCTTCCTGCAGGGCTACTACATGACTTCGATATTCGATACCTGGCGGAGATTCGGCAGGCTCGTGCGTGATTCCGTTGTCGTGCGACTGCACGGACCCGACAGGGAGGGCATGGAGAGGCAGACAGGGGAAAGTTGGGACCGGATCGTCGCACCGAAGGATGAGGACCTGGCCCGGCTCGTGGACATGATGCGGGACATGAGGGACCGCAGCCTGACGATCTACCTCAACATCAACAACCATTTCGAAGGAAGCGCCCCGCTCACGATCGAGCGCCTGCGCGCGCGCGGGCTGTTCGACGGGGAGTGAATCGACACATGCCACTTGCCTGGCCCGCTGGATTCTTGATCCCCATCACCCTGACCCTGCTCGCCGGGATCGCGGGGACCGCCGTGGCCCAGGGCGTGAATCTCTTTCCCGCGCCGGGCGCCGAAAGCACGGGTCAGAGCGAGCTCACGGCGCTCGCCGCAGCCTACCCTGACAGGATCAGCGGCGCAGAGCTTCACGACGGTGAGTGGGCACTGAGCATGGACGGTGAGTGGTTCGTCTGGGCGCATGGCAGGCTCCTTCCCGAGGTGGAACGTGGAGACTGGGAGCGGTATGCGCAGTTTCGCTTCTACCGGTACGCGTTGGGGGACCTTCCTCCTCTCCCGAGCCTTGATGATGAGAGCGCCGCGAGGCTCAAGAAGCTCCTGGAAGCCTCACGGTCGCATCCGCCGCGTCGTTCCGAAGTTTTCCTGGAGCGCCTTTTCAGGGCCGGTTCACGGGCGGAGACTCTGCACAGGATCGAGCGGGTGGATTTCCTCGGATTCTCCGTTCAAGTCCACGAGCGCATTGCCGGGGCCCTGCGGGAGGTGGCCAGAGATTGTGAAGCTGCACGCAGCTCGGACTCGCGAACTGCCGCATTTCTCGCGGGTCTTGCGGAGATCGATGGCTTCAATTTCCGCGACGTGGCGGGGACCTTGGCTCGAAGCTATCACAGCTACGGTCTTGCCGTGGACCTGATTCCGAGAAGCTACGCCGGCAAGATCCCCTACTGGCGCTGGGTGATGGACAAGGACGATCGCTGGTGGGCCACTCCGTACGAACGGCGCTGGTCCGTGCCGCAGCCCGTCGTGGCCGCGTTCGAGCGGCACGGCTTCGTGTGGGGCGGCAAATGGCTTTTCTTCGACGCCATGCATTTCGAGTACAGGCCGGAGATCCTGCTGCTGGCGCGTGAAGAAATGGAGACCCATGCGGCGGCCAATCCTGCAAACCCTTCGCGACCCTCGCCGTGATGTACGCCGGGAGAAAAGAATGGCGGAGGGTTCTCCGCCATGATCCGCGCCTCGTCGTTGGTGATCTAATTGCTTTTCAACCGGCTCAATTGACTTTCACCCCGCGTTTTATCAGCGTGACTTCGGCGAGGTTGTGATTTTTGTAGAGCTTCGCAGAAATCTCGTCGCCAGGTTGAAACTGTCCTCTTTCGATTCCTGTCAGCATGGTCTCAGGCGTGACGTTCCACGTTTCCTGACCATTGCCCGATCGAACGAGCAAGACAATGCCTCTGACTTCTTTGACCACACCCGAACGACCAGCGGGCCGCTCCTCAAATTTGAGAACGTTGACATGGCCCGAAGTTGCGACGTCCGCATAAACCCAATCTGCCACGGCGATGGCACCGGTGATATGGGTTTTCGAGTCTACCGCCCAGTGCCCGGTCGAATTTGCCATGACGATGACTATAGCGCCATCTCCGTAGGATTGAACTACTCCGTAATACCCTTTTGCCTGGCCATAGACTACCGATGCCGTAAGAATCACGACTGCAGCTGCAACAAATATTCGCATCCTCTTCATTGCTCCCCCCTTTGTCTCGCGGTCAAATATACTTATTGGGGTTCGAAGCGGAAAGGAGATGTCGGAGATGGAACAGTCGATAATGCTCGAAAAGAAACGTGTGCTCAGCCCGGAACGGTTGCGGCATGGCTCCAAGCACCGCTTGACAGCCGCCACGCGTGCCAAACATACTTATTGAACATCACGGTTCATTCGCGAGCTTTCAGTGGGCAACGGCTTCGTTCAGCTCATACAGTCCGGTAAGCTGCTCTCCTTCGAAGACCTGAAGAGCACCTACCATAAACTCATCATGAAGACCCATCCAGACGCTGTAGGCTCTGACAAGCACCTCAAACGGTATCTGCAGCTGAGTACCGATTATGAAGAAGCGAGAGCCTATCTGGCAGTGTTCCGACTCACTCAGGGTAAGCGGGAGGAACGTGCGTGCAAGAACCACCGTCATGCATTCTTCAAGCAGTTGCATCTGATCGAGTCTCTTGAAATGCCCTATGCGTTCCATCCAGAAGAAAGCTCTGAGAAGCTGCGTGTCGCGAAAGAGACAGCAATGGACGAACTACGCAGCTGGAGGAAGGAGTTGGCTGAATTGTACGACAGTGCAGACAAAGAATATGTAAGAATAAAAACAGAAAAGCCAATGGGTCCCTACCTCAAGCATGCGTTGGCTCTCAATGTCAGACCTCTTGTAAATAACCTGATCGGATTTCATCTCACAGGGCGGGACCTGTACGCGAAGCAGGCAAGGCAAAACCTTTCGGGGATCATGCATCAACTCACAGAGAATCGGTGCGTCGCCCTTCGTGAGTTTCTATCCCTTCTTCTGGATGATATGCGGAATGGTGCAGCAGTACTGGAATGACGAGCAATCACTACAAATCGCGGCCCGCTCCCTCAGTGCCGGTTCGAGCTTGACGCACCGGTACGCTCCCGCTACACCGATGCCATGGCATTGCAATTTCGTCCTTTCACGATGGCCGACTACGACGACGCCTATTCGCTCTGGAATCGGACCGAGGGCGTAGGCCTGAGCCAGGCCGATGAGCCTCAGAACCTGGCGCGCTTCCTCGCGCGGAATCCCGGACTGAGTTTCGTCGCCGAGGAGGAGGGGAGGATCGTGGGGGCGGTGCTGTGCGGGAACGACGGGCGCCGGGGATTCCTTCACCACCTCGCCGTCGAGAAGGCATCGAGGAGATCCGGCATCGGGCGGAGTCTCGTCGAGCGCTGCCTTTCGGCCCTCGCGGCGGCCGGGCTCCGCAAATGCCATCTCTTTGTGCTTGCCGACAACGTCGAGGGCCAGCGCTTCTGGCGAACGATCGGCTGGGAAGAGCGAACGACCTTGAAGGTGATGTCACGGGACGTGGACAATCTGTCGCGCTCGGCGGCGCCAAATCCGCCGAGTACGGCGGCGCGATGAGCCCCGAAGAGCAGGTCGAAGGCCACCCGACCCTGGTGGTTCAGCAATCCGCCTCCCGAATGCTATACTCTGTTCATACAAAGGAGTAATGGATTCTTCATGTCTTCCGAAGACAAGGAAAAAGCAACTTTCAAGGACGGTCTT
>JBEKXR010000460.1:0-3645 GCA_049511935.1 Spirochaetia bacterium
CGCCTCGGGCGGCAATTCTCCGGCAGGAGTCGAGGACAAGCCCCGCAAAAGGAAATACGTGAGCGGGCCGAGGACGATCTGCGCACCGACGGTGCACAGCGCCAGCCTCGCGGGTATGAGCGCCATGCGGGCGGCGCTCCCGTCGGGCGCATGAGCTCCCGCGCGCCGCGCGGCGATCCAGACGGCGACGACGAGGCCGGCGGCGAGCACGGCGCCCGCCACGTGCGGCGCCACGTCGAGGATCCTGTGGCGGAAGCCGGCGCCCGCCAGCGCCTGCAGGAGGAGCGCGCCTGCCGCTGCCAGGCTCACCGCGGCCAGGGTATTCCGCGGCAGAGGCGGCATCCTGGCGGCCCGGGTTCGCGATGTTTCGCCGTGGCCACGGGCTGTTCCCAGGACCTGCCACCGGGGAGAGACGAGGACGACCAGTGCCGTGAGGATACAGAGAAAGGCCTGGGCGGTGAACGCATGAGCGGTGGCAATGCCGAAGCTGTGGGACTCACCGAGACGCACGCGGACGCCGCCGAGGAGGGCCTGCCCGACGATCCCGACGACCGCGGCCGCAGACACGATGCGCACGGCGGCTCGGTTCTCCCGGACGAAGGCCCACGCGGCGAGGACGATCGTGAGGATCCCGACGCTCCCCGCAACCACGCGGTGGAAGTACTCGAACACGACCGGTCCCTGGAGGTGCCCGATGGGCACCATGCGTCCGTAGGCGAGCGGCCAGTCGGGAACGGAGTCCCCTGCCTCATTGTTCGTGACCAGGGCGCCCATGAGGATGAGGAGAAAGGTCAGGCTCAGGGTGATGATCGCCAGTGATGAGAGTGCCCTGCTGCTTGATTCCACGCTTGTCCGTCCGCCCCCGTGGCACAAATGTACAGAATCGGAGGCCCCCGGAACAGGAGCTCCGCCCTCGACGGGGACGCGTGCAATCACGCCGGGAGCTTGTCCGCATCGCCTTTCCCGTGCTTCACTGCGGGACAGGCCGCGCCATGTTTTCGCACAGAGTACCGGCAGACCATTCGAAAAACCGCCTCTCGGCGGCCATCGACGAGCGACGCGCGCGAGGCGCTCCCATTCTCGACCTCACGGAATCCAATCCGACCCGCTGCGGGTTTCGGCAGGACGAATCGGCTCTCCTCGACGCCCTCGCGAGCCCCGGCGCCCTGCTCTACGAGCCGCATCCGCAGGGACTCGCGGCGGCGCGTGACGCCGTGGCAGCCTACTACGCGGAGATCGGCTCCGCGGTGGACCCGGAATCCCTCTTCCTCACGACCGGAACGAGCGAGGCGTACACGCAGGTGTTCAAGCTGCTTGCAGACCCCGGTGACGAGATCCTGGTCCCGACGCCGGGGTATCCTCTCCTGGACGTGCTCACCGGGCTCGAGGCCGTCCGGCTCGTTCATTACCTTCTCGTGTACAACCAACCGGGCGGCTGGGTGATCGACCGCGAGCGCCTGCGCGCGAGCATCAGCACCCGCACGAGGGCGATCGTCGTCGTGAGCCCGAACAACCCCACGGGATCGTACCTGAAGCGCGGCGAGCTGGAGGAGTGCAACTCGCTGTGCCGCGATTTCGGCCTCGCCCTCGTCGTGGACGAGGTCTTCTCGGACTACGGTCGGAGTCGGGATCCCGCGCGCGTCAGAACGGCAACCGGCAATGACGGGGCCCTCACGTTCACGTTGAACGGGTTTTCCAAGCTGGTCGGACTCCCCCAGTTGAAGCTGGGATGGATTCACGTGAGCGGTCCTCGGCAACTCGCCGGACAGGCCCGGGAGCACCTGGCTTTCGTCGCCGACGCTTTTCTATCGGTCTCCGCCGCCGTCCAGCATGCGGCACCCGCGATCTTCCGCCAGCGCGTCCCCGTGCAGGCGCAGATCAATCGCCGCCTGGAGGAAAACGGCCGCGCTCTGGATGAATGCCTCTCCGGGCTCTCCTGCTGCCGGGTCCTGGACCGCGAAGGCGGGTGGTATGCGATCGTCAGGATCGCCGATGAGATTTCAGACGAAGACATGGCCGTCCGGCTTCTGCAGGAAGAGGGCGTGCTCGTCCACCCCGGGTACTTCTACGATTTTCCTGCCGGATCCTTTCTCGTCCTGAGCCTGCTTCCGCCGACCGGGGCCTTTCGCGAGGGGGCGGCGAGGCTCGCCGCCCGGCTTCGATCCGGGAGTACCGCGCCCTAACGATCCAGGATCTCACGCACGCGCGAAGCGAGGGCCTGACCGGTGAACGGCTTCGTGATCAGGTCCACTTTCCCGTCCTGCATGACGTGACTGCTGATCACGTCCCTCTGGTGCCCGGACATGAAGAGTACCTTCAGGTGCGGCATCTCCTCACGCAGCCGGTCGTGCAGCTCCGTTCCATTCATGCGCGGCATGACCACGTCGGTCACGAGGATGTGGAAGAGGCCCCCGTGCTCGGAGGAGACCCGCAGGGCGGAGATGCCGTCCGCAGCCTCCAGCACCGCGTAGCCCAGGCCCCGAAGGTGGCGGGACAGCAGCGTGCGGATCGGCGCCTCGTCCTCCACGAGGAGGATCGTTTCGCTTCCCCGGGCCGGTTGCACCTGCTCGGAGGAATCAGCTTCCTGCCGAAGGGCCATGCTGCGCGGGAGGTAGATCCTGAACCGCGTCCCCGCGCCCGGCCGGCTTTCGACCTCGATGCTCCCGTTGTGCTGCTTCACAATGCCGTAGACGGTCGAGAGCCCCAGCCCCGTGCCCTTGCCCTGCTCCTTGGTCGTGAAAAACGGATCGAAGATCTTCCCGACTGTCTTTTCATCGATGCCTTCTCCCGTGTCGCTGACGGTGAGCAGGACGTAGCGGCCGGGCGGAACGTCGTCGTGGCGACGCGCGAACACGCCTTCCAGGAACACATCTGTCGTGTCGATCGAGAGCCGCCCTTCCCGGGGGATCGCGTCCTGCGCGTTCAACGCGAGGTTCAGGAGGATTTGCTCGATGCGCCCGGGGTCCGCGGCGACAGGGCACGGAGAGGCCGAGAGGCGGTAGTCGATGGCGATGTTCTCCCGGATCGCCTGGCGCAGCATGGAGCTGCATTCACGGACGACCCTGTTGAGATCCAGGGGTTTCAGCTCGAGCACCTGCCTCCTTCCCAGTGCGAGGAGCTGGCTGATGAGATCACGCGAGCGATATCCGGCCTTGATGATCTCCCGCACCGAGGATGCGGGGTCCGGGTCCCCGGGCAGTGTCTCCCGTAGCAGCTCCGCGTGACCGAGGATGACGGTGAGCAGGTTGTTGAAGTTGTGCGCCACGCCGCCGGCGAGGATCCCCAGTCCTTCCAGCTTCTGCGAGGAGGCGATGCGGCGCTCCAGGTCCAGCCTCTCCGCCTCGGCCTGCTTGCGCTCCGTGATGTCCACGATCACCTCGGCGACCATCCACGTGCCGGACTCGTCTTGATAGGGAAGGGCCGTGACCTGGGTGGCGCGATGATCCTCGTTCGGAAGGGACTGCTCGCGGACCTGGACCTTCCGGGTCCGAAGCGCCTCCCGCATTGCGCAGTCCGCGCAGGGCATCGCGCCGCCCCGGAAGTATTCGTAGCAGGACCGGCCTTTCGGGTCGCCCATCAGCTTCCGCCGCGCGGGGTCTACATAGTGCACGACGAAATTCTCGTCGATGATGTCGAGCCCCGTTC
>JBEKXR010000461.1:0-3643 GCA_049511935.1 Spirochaetia bacterium
AATATCAGTCGTGTTCGCGGTCATTCCTGGGCCGTCTGCTTGCCCTGACTCTGCGACAGTGGACGCCAGTGCACTGACAAGAAACCAGACGAAAATCGAAGAAAGCGCAGCGGTTCGGTTCATCATTTTGCCTTCAAACGGATGTTTGCCTGCTCGATGAGACAGCGTCAAGGTTGCGGAGGTTGCGGTCCCCTTGATGCGCAGGGGAGAATGGGGTAGACATGCGGAAAAGAGGAGAACATATGTACGCCAGGAGGAGGAAGATTGATCTCTGGGCAGAAAACAAGGAGTTGTTCACACCTTCGGCAAAGGAACCCTCGCTCGTCAAGGTTCCTCCCTTTCCATACATCATGGTGGACGGTTCTGGGGACCCGAATACCAGTGCCGCCTTTCGTGATGCAATCGGAGCCCTGTACGGAGCCGCGTACTCGCTGAAACTCATGCTGAAGAAGCACAGCGGGATCGACTTTCGCGTCATGCCCTTATCGGGGCGATTCCATGCGGATCAGCCGCCCGAATTGCTGCTCGGCAGAAAGAATCAATGGCTCTGGACGTTGATGATCCCCCTCCCTGCCTTCGTTCGGCAGGCTGACTTCGCCAGAGCCGTGGAAGAGGCGGGCACAAAGAAGAAAGCCTCTCCGGCCCTGCCACTGCTCAGAAGAGAAATCTTGAAGGAAGGACTTTGTGCACAGATCCTGCACAAGGGTCCGTATGCAGCTGAGAAGCCGACTATCGAGAGGCTGCACGCGTTCATCCGTGAGCAAGGTCTGACCTTCGCCGGCAGCCATCACGAGATCTATCTCTCGGATCCCAATCGCGCGGCTCCGGAAAAGATGAAGACGATCCTCCGCCAGCCTGTGAAGAAGGGTTGACGGCGTCGAGTCGCCACAGCGGAGCCGGCACCTCAGCGTTTCGCATGGTCCGGGTCCGGACCAGAGGTCAGTCCAGCAGTCTCTTTTGTCCCTTGAGCTCCATGATGTCCTGCACGTCCTGCGTGCATTCCATGCAGCCGAGGTAACGTCCCCTGGCGTCTCGCAGGGCATAGAACTCGATCAGGATCTTGTGCTTCGGCCGGCCGGGGGTGGTGATCTCGAAATCGATCCAGAAACGGGCCTTGTCCCGGACGCCCGATCTCATCTCGCTCACGATCTGCTCCACTTTCGGGAGGCTCTCCTCCGGGTGACAGTCCCTGAAGTTCAAGCCCATCGACGACATCGGTCGATGGAAAAACCTAGTCTCGTGCCTATTCCAGCCGATCACCTCGTCCTTCGCGTCGATGACTGTAGTTTCTATCGGCATCGCTTCGAGCATCGCCCGTATTGTTTCCTCGTCCATCCGGTCGATCATGAAGCTCCTCTCTGGTTTCGAGGCAATGATAGCTGCGAAGGCGTGTTGGGCAAGACCTCGACGGCGCGGCGCGGGCCATGTAGACTCGCCCTCCATGGAGCGCATCAGCTTCCCCGAAGGCTTCATCTGGGGCGCGGCCAGCGCCGCCTACCAGGTGGAGGGCTCCCCGCTGGCCGACGGCGCGGGGCCGACAACCTGGCACGAGTTCTCACACCGACGAGGCAGGATCAGGGACGCCACGACGGGTGACGTGGCCTGCGACCACTACCACCGCGTCGAGGAAGATGTCCAGATCATGCGTCGGCTCGGGTTGATGGCGTACCGGTTCTCTCCCGGCTGGGCCCGGATTTTCCCCGAACCCGGGAGCCTGAACCAGAGCGGTCTGGATTTCTACGACCGGCTCGTCGATGCACTTCTCGACGCGGGGATCCAGCCCTGGTTGACCATCTTCCACATGGAAGAACCTCTCTGGCTGGCCCGAATGGGTGGTTTCGTGAGGCGTCAGTCCGTCGATCACCTCGTGGACCTGGGCACGGCGCTCTTCAAACGCTTCGGTGACAGGGTCAGAAACTGGATCACGATCAACGAACCGACGATCCATGCGGTGTGCGGATATTTCCTGGGCGAGTTCCCTCCCGGTCGGAGATTTGCCCTGAAGAGCCTCTTTCACTGCCTGCATCACCTCCTCCTCGCGCACGCGCGGCTCTGCGACGCCTGGGCTGCCGTGAACAGTGAGGGAAGCATCGGCCTCGCTCACCATTCCGTGTGGGTCTCTCCCGCGGATCCGTGCCGGGATCGCGACGTGCGGGCAGCGACGTTCATGGACGACGTCGCCAACCGGACGGTCCTCGACACGATCCTGCGGGGCTCGTATCCGGAACATGTGGTTTCGCGTCTCCGCCTGTTCTTCCCTCGGAGCATCGAGCGGGACCTCCAGACGATGAAGAGGTCCGGCACCTTTGTCGGCATCAATTATTACACGCGAAATGTCTACCGTTGGTCAGCGCTCGTGCCCTTTTCTCATGCGGTGGAATCCATCGCCCCGGGCTCCCCGAGGAGCGCCATGTGGGAAGAATTCCCGCAGGGAATAGCCAATTCGCTCATGCGACTGAAGGACGAATACGGTAATCCCCCCAGCATCATCACTGAAAACGGTTTTCCTCTGCCAGATTCGCCGGGCAGGGATCCGCTCGATGACCCGGAAAGGATCGCGTACCTCTCGGATCATCTGGCCATGGTGGCGAAAGCGATCGCCTCGGGCGCTGACTGCCGGGGATACTTTCACTGGAGCCTGATGGACAACTTCGAGTGGAACAAGGGACTGTCCATGCGCTTCGGCCTTCTGCGCACGGATTTTGACAGCCAGGAGAGGACCTGGAAAAAGAGCGCTTTCTGGTATCGCGACGTGATCGGGCGAAACTGGATGGAGGCACCGCGAATCTCTGAGACTCCGGCTTTCTCCGAGACCCGGCCGTCTGCTGCACAAGTGCCACATTAGTACGACGGGCTGGTGCGCTTCACTTTTGCGGACGCTCGCGGGGTGCTCCCCGGATCGCACTACCACTTCGCGGTGATTCACGTGCTCCTCGCGGAGGCCTTCTTCGTGCTCCTGCCTTTCTCAAAAATCATGCACACGTTCTTCAGCGTGCCGGTGAATGTGCTGAGGCGGAGGTAGGAGAATGACGGCGGCGTCGGCGACGACGGCATCGGAACAGATGAGGTAACGGCATGGAAGCGGCGACATCCCGGAAACTGGAGCAGCTTTTCCAGACCAGGCTCCACTCCGCAATGAGGCTGTACCTGGACAGCTGTGCGCGGTGCGGGGTCTGCGTGGAAGCCTGCCATGCCGATGCGTCGATGCCCCAGGCACGCTACACCGCGGTGGGCAGGGCCGAGGTCATCCGCAAGATCTTCAAGCGGTACTTCGAGCTGGAGGGGAAGATCGCCCCGTGGCTCGGCGAGGTCCTCACTCTCGATGACGCGGCGTTGGACCAGGTCTCGGACGCGGCGTGGTCCTGCACGGGCTGCCGGCGCTGCATCACCTTCTGCCCCTTCGGCATCGACACCCAGCTCATCATGTCGATCGCCAAGGGCCTGCTCATCGGTGCCGACAAGGAGCCGAAGCTCCTCACCATGCTCGCCGACATGTCCATCGCAAAGGGCGAAGGCAGCGAGGAGACGAAACACGGCTTCACCCGGGCCGTGGAAGACCTCGCGCCGGAGATTCGGGCGCTGTGGCCGCATTCGAAGGATCCCGTGGTCACCGTCGAGGCGGAGGGAGCCGACGTGCTGTACG